>JANXRT010000136.1 GCA_025356735.1 Acetobacteraceae bacterium
TCAGCGTGATCACCAGGCAGTCGCCGGCCTTCGCGCATCTGAAGCCGCGCTCGGCGCTGGCCTGGCGCCAGGTGATCGAACGCCAGATGCGGGTGGTGACGACAGAGATACGCACCGCCAGTGCGTGGGAGATAACGACCGAGGGCGCCTGCCCGGAGCGCCTGATCCTCACGGCGGCCAACGCACCCTAGTCAAACGAAAGGGGCGGCGCCTGAAGCGCCGCCCCTCCGCCGGAAAGCCAAGGTTGCCGGGAGTTACCGGCGGCTGCGGCGCGCGGCGCCGAGACCCAGAAGTCCGGTGCCGAGCAGCGTCAGGCTGAGCGGCTCGGGCACACCGGTAATGGTGCAGGGCGGCACGCCGCCGGTGGCGCATTTGATGGAGCCGTCGGCGTAGATGGTCACCGCCGGGCCGCCGATCCCAAGGGATTCAGCCACCTTGTAGACGCCGGAGGTGCCACCCGTTCCCGGTGCGGAGAAGGTGTTGTGCGTCTGGTCGCCGTTGACCGCTGTGAAGCCGGTAATATCGGCGACACCGTTCGCGGTGGCGACGAAGCCAGAGGAGTCGCCGATCGGGCTGGAATTCGCGGTCTCAGGCACGTAGGCGAAGCCCAGCGCGTCGTTCGCCGAGGTCTCGCCAAGAATGCCGCCGCCGGCGTTGAAGAAGGTCGAAATTGCGCCGGAGAAGGTCGCGAGCAGCGTGCCGGTACCAGACGGATTGTCACAGCCGCCGCAGTTTTCGTTGGACGCGACGACGAAGGCGGAATACTTACTGAAGTCGAAATCGGCCGCGGTCACCGCGGTCGGGTCGATCCCGACGGCGGTGTAGCCTACGCTGTTGATGAGAGTGATCGCCTCGCTGCCGTGATCGAGCACCAGGATCTTCTTGGTCGCGCTGACGCCGCCGGTGAGGTAGTTCAGCTCAGCCGTGGTCGCTGCTTTGGCCCCGATGGACTGGTGGTAGTCGTTGTCATGCCCGGTGAGCACGATCCGGCCGGCGCTGGCCGGGCTCGCGAGGCCGAGGGCGATGGCCGCCACTCCGGTTAGCAGTAAGGCTTTCATGTTCGTTTTCCCTTGCTGTTCACGGAGAAGCTCCCCGTCGTTGTGTTCAAACGCAACCAGCATGCCAAATCGTTAAGTATTTGATTCGGCTTTTAAATCATGTTAAGCTTTGGGCATGAAATTCTGAAAGTGTAAAGAAATTCGACATCATGCAATAATCGTGAGGACGAGAATTTACACATGAGACATTCATGAATATCCCGAAGAAACTGTTTCTCGTCGGCCTGTCGATCGCCGGCGCGGCTATCGCCACGGTGGGGTCAGGTGCCGCGGCGGAGCGGCCGGTGATCGCGCCGACGCGCGACGTGGTCGTGACCTACGCCTTCTCCGAGCAGGCCGCGGCCAAGTCGCCGTCGCGGATGCGGGTCAGCTACGCCGATGCCAACCGGCGCGTCCGGCTCGACATGTTCGCCTATCCGGATGCGACGGTTCCGTTCAGCTCGATCATCTTCGACGTGCCGGGCAACCAGATCTTCACGTTGCTGCCCGCCGCAGGCAGCTACTACGTGCTGCCAGCCGAGGGCCGCAAGAATCCCGGGCTGATGCTGAACGAGGCGATGGACTACACGCGGATCGGCGACGAGACGATCGCCGGGGTTTCCTGCACCGGCTGGACAATCGCCAAGGCCGGCACGCCGGAGGGCACCGCCTGCGTCACCCCCGACGGGGTGACGCTGCGCGCCACACGGCTGCAATCGCCCGGCGGCATGGAAGCGATCGCGGTCGAATACCGCACGCCCGCGGCGGCGCTGTTCGCGCCGGGCCCCGGCCTCGTGCTCAAGCCCAACACGCCGCCGGAGCCGTCGGCGACACCGAAATAGAAGGGTGTGGCGCGACTGGCGGTGTCGAAACTCTTTACACGTCGCTCGGGCTGGCGCCCCACCCCAGTCCTCGCCAGGATACTTAATCAAGATGTGTAGATGCCGTAGCCCTCGTGGGGAGGGTTGGAGTGGGCACGCAGCCAAATTAACGCCCGATTGCTTGAAGCTGCCAAATCGGCTACCCGCGACGGATGAATGAAACCACCCGCATCGTGATCGTCGGCGCCGGCCATGCCGGCGGTTCGGCGGTCGCGCTGCTGCGGCAATATGGCTGGAAAGGCACCATCACGCTGATCGGCGACGAGCCGGTGCCGCCCTACCAGCGTCCGCCCTTGTCCAAGGCCTGGCTCAAGGGCGAGGCGAGCGCGGAATCGCTGGCCCTGCGCCCGGCGAAGTTCTACGCCGACAACGATGTCGAAATGCGCCTGGCGACCACCGTGGCGGCGATCGACCGCGCCGGCCGCACCGTGACCCTGGCCGATGGCGAGGTGCTGGCATACGACCACCTGATCCTCGCCACCGGCGCGCGGGCGCGAAAGCTGTCGATCCCGGGGATCGACCTCGCCGGCGTGCTGGAACTGCGCAGCGCGGCCGATGCCGACAAGCTGAAGGCGGCGCTGCTGCCCGGCACGCGGGTCGCCATCGTCGGCGGTGGCTATATCGGGCTGGAGGCGGCGGCCTCGGCGCGGGCGCTCGGCGCCGAGGTTACGATCATCGAGCGCGAGGCGCGGCTGCTGGCCCGCGTCGCCTCGACCTCGCTGTCGGCGTTCTTCGACGCGTTCCACCAGGAACAGGGCGTCGCCATCGAGCTCAACGCCGATGTCGCGGCGCTGGAGGGGGAGGGCGGCCACGTCAGCGCGGTCCGGCTGGCCGATGGCCGTGCCATTCCCTGCGATGTCGCGCTGATCGGGGTTGGCGCGATCGCCAATGCCGAGCTCGCCAGCGCCGCCGGGATCGACTGCGCGGGGGGCATCCGGGTCGATCTTTCCGCCCGCACCAGCGACGCCTCGATTTTCGCGATCGGCGACTGCACGCACCGGCCGCTGCACCACTATGGCCGAGAGCACAGGCTGGAGTCGGTGCCGAACGCGCTGGAACAGGCCAAGCAGGTCGCGTCCGCGCTGACCGGGCGAAAGCTGCCGGCGCATGAGGTGCCGTGGTTCTGGTCCGACCAATATAATCTGAAGCTGCAGATCGCCGGCCTGTCGTTCGACACCGCGGAGACCGTGCTGCGCGGCGATCCATCGTCGAATTCGTTCGCGGTGTTCCATCTTGCCGCCGATGGCTGCCTGCGCTCGGTCGAGGCGGTCAACGCGGCGTCCGAGTTCATGGCCGGAAAGATGCTGATCGCCAGCCGAAAACCGCTGGCGCGCGAAAGGCTGGCGGATATGTCAGTATCGATGAAGGACCTGCTGTAGCCGGTTAAGGGGAAGCGGACATGCCGAAGATCACCTACATCGAACATGACGGCACCGAGCACCCGATGGAGGTTCCGGTCGGGCTGACGGTGATGCAGGGCGCCGTCGACAACTCGGTGCCCGGCATCGACGCCGATTGCGGCGGGGCGTGCGCCTGCGCCACGTGCCACGTCTATGTCGATCCGGAATGGCTGGGCAAGACCGGCACGCCGAACGAGCAGGAGGCCAGCATGCTGAGCTTCGCCGCCGTCACCGAGTCCAATTCCCGGCTGTCGTGCCAGATCGAGGTCACTTCCGAACTCGATGGCTTAATCGTGCGTATGCCCGAAGGCCAACATTGACCTAGCCTTTCGAACGCCGCTGCCGTCAGGACGTAAAAATAAGAAGGGGAAACGCCGCATGGACGCCAATGTTCAGCTCGATGCGATCGCCGAAGCCGCCGCGGTGCCGCTCGACCAGCTCGATATCGCCGATCCCCGGCGTTTCGCCGACGACACCATCTGGCCGTTCTTCGCCCGCCTGCGGCGCGAGGCCCCGGTGCATTACTGCGCCGACAGCCCGTATGGCCCATACTGGTCGCTGACCCGCTACCAGGACATCCTGGCGACCGAGATCGACCATGCGTCGTTCTCGTCCGACACCAGCCTGGGCGGCATCCAGATCGAGGACCAGCCAAAGGCCCTGGCGCGGCCGAGCTTCATCCGCATGGACCCGCCCAAGCACGACGAGCAGCGCAAGGTGGTTTCCCCGATCGTCGCACCGGCCAACCTGGCGCGGATGGAGACCACCATACGCGAGCGGGCCGGCAAGATCATCGACGAGCTGCCGCGCGGGGAAATTTTCGACTGGGTGGACCGGGTCTCGATCGAGTTGACCATCCAGATGCTGGCGACCCTGTTCGACTATCCGTTCGAGAACCGGCGGCAGCTGACCTACTGGTCCGATGTCGCGGTCTGCAACGTCAACGACCCGACCAGCCCGGTGCACTCCGAGGAGGAACGCTTCGCCGAACTCAAGAACATGGCGGCGGCGATGTCGAAACTGTGGAACGAGCGGGTCAACGCGCCGCCGCAGCACGACCTGATCTCGATGCTGGCGCATGGCGAATCGACGCGGAACATGCAGCCGAACGAGTTCATGGGCACGCTGGCGTTGCTGATCGTCGGCGGCAACGACACGACCCGGAACTCCATCAGCGGCGGGTTGCATGCCCTGAGCCAGAACCCGGACGAATACCGGAAGCTGCGCGAGAATCCGGCGCTGATCCCGAACATGGTGTCCGAGATCATCCGGTGGCAAACGCCGGTCGCGCACATGCGGCGCACGGCGACGGTGGACACGGAGATCGGCGGCAAGACCATCCGGGCCGGCGAGAAGGTGGTGATGTGGTATGTTTCGGGCAACCGCGACGAGACCATGATCCCGGACGCCGACCGGTTCATCATCGATCGCAAACGGCCGCGCCAGCATCTGTCGTTCGGCTTCGGCATCCATCGCTGCGTCGGCAACCGGCTGGCCGAGATGCAGCTGCGCATCGTGTGGGAGGAAATCCTGGCAAGGCTGCCGCAGATTGAAGTGGTCAGCGAGCCGGAGCGCGTGCTGTCCAACTTCCTGCGCGGCATCAAGCGCATGGACGTTCGCATCCCCGCCTAAGTAGTGGGTCCCAAGGGCTTACCCTTGGCGGGGTATGGGGCGGCGCCCCATCGCTTGCCTGCCACTTACCGGGTTCGTGGCGAACCAGGTTCGATCGAGGCCCGAGCACACTCGATTGCCGTCGAGCAGAGCGTCGAGATGCCGCTGGAGGCGATCGACGATGCTTCGATCCTGGATGGCATCGTAGGCACGGTCGAGGGTATTTCCGACGTGGGCGACGGCTGGTTCGAGGTCAGGATCGGCCTGGCGATTGCGACGATGCTGCGCGCCGACGGCAGCGGCGATGCCGGGCAGCTGCTCAACATGCTGTTCGGCAACGCGTCGCTGCTGGCCGATGTGCTGCTTGTGGATGTCGAGTTGCCGGACGGATTTTTGGGCAGGTTCGGTGGTGTTCGGCACGGCGTCGCGGGATTGCGGGCCAGGGTGGGTGCCGGGGACCGGGCGCTGACCTGTGCCGCGTTGAAGCCGCAGGGGCTGGCGCCTGAGGCTTTGGCAAGCCTGGCGCACCGGCTGGCGCTGGGTGGGGTGGACTACATCAAGGACGACCATGGGCTGGCGGACCAGGCCTACAGCCCGTTCGCGGCGCGTGTCGGCGCCTGTGCCGCCGCGGTTCGCGAGGCTGGGGCGCGGACGGGGCATCGCACGCGCTATGTTCCGAGCCTGTCGGGCGACCTCGACCAGCTTCGCGCGCAGATCGCTTGCGCGCGTGATGCCGGGCTCGACACGGTGATGGTAGCGCCGATGCTGGCGGGGCTTTCGAACGTTCAGGCGCTGGTTAGCGGCAACCCGGATATTGCTTTCTTCGCCCATCCGACGCTGGGCGGCGCAGCGCGGATCGCGCCCGAGCTTCTGATCGGCAAGGTTTTCCCGCTTGTCGGCGCGGATGCGGTGGTGTTTCCGACGTTCGGCGGGCGGTTCGGCTATTCGCCGGCGACCTGCCGTGACCTGGCCGGCAACGCCCGCCGGCTTGGCGCGATGCCGGTGCCGGCCGGCGGCATGACCTTGGCCCGGGTTCCAGAGAAGCTTGACTTCTATGGACCCGAGACGATGTTGCTGATCGGCGGCGCGCTGCTGCTGGCGCGCGAGGACCTTACCCGCGAGACCGCCGCCTTCACCGAAGCCGTGGCTCGTCACGCATACAGGTAGCCAGATGGACATCGACGCCAAGACCGAAGCCCTGCATCGTTCGGCGAAATCCGGCTTTCGCTGGGATGGCGTGGCTCACTCGCCCTACAAGGACGAGGGCTCGGCGCCGTTCAAGGCGATCTCCCGCCAGACCTTGTTCGCCGATGGGGCGCTTGGCTGCGAGCTGCGCTATTTCGAGGTTGACGCCGGCGGCCATTCGACCCTGGAACGTCATGAGCACGTCCATGCCGTGATGATCCTGCGCGGGCATGGAAAGTGCCTGCTCGGCGACGAGGTCCGCGACATCGGCCCGCATGACCTGGTGAGCATTCCGGGATGGGTGTGGCACCAGTTCCGCGCCACCGCCGGCGAGACGCTGGGGTTCCTGTGCATGGTCAACCACGACCGCGACCGGCCGCAGCTGCCAACCGACGAACAGGTTTACGCACTCATGGCAAACCCGGCGGTCGCGGCGTTCTTGAACGGTTAAGGCTGCCCACAAGCAGGAAATCAGCTTGACGCTTGCCATTCTGAATTATCGTAGCTACGGTAATTCAGAATGGTGATCACGTTTGATCCCGTGAAGCGCGCCAGGGTGCTGCATGAGCGGGGTTTGGATCTTGCTGACGCTGGCGAGGTGTTTACCGGTCTGACAGCGACCAGGGTCGATGATCGCCGAGACTATGGCGAACTGCGGGTGATCACGGCGGGCTATCTCCGGAAGCGGTTTGTTGTGCTGGTTTGGACCCCGCGTGACGAAGCCAGATATACCATTTCAATGAGGCATGGACATGCAAGCGAAGAGCAAAGCTGGCTGGGTTGACGCGGATGACGCGCCGGAGCTTACGCCCGAGTTCTTCCAGACGGCCGAAATCCGCCTTGGTGAACGCGTCGTTCGTCGCGGGCGGCCACCTACGGGCGAAGCCAAGCGGCTCGTGTCGCTGCGGCTCGATCCGGATGTGCTTCATGAGCTTCGCGTCATGGGACCGGGATGGCAGACCCAGGTGAATGCCGTTCTGCGGGCTTTCGTGGAACAGCGGCTGGAAAAGATGGAAATGCACCTGCAATTGTCGGACGCTGCCTTGCAACTGGTGGCCGAAGCGGGCTACGACCCGGTGTATGGCGCCCGGCCTTTGAAGCGGGCAATCCAGCAGCAAATCGAAAGCCCGTTGTCGAAGCTGATTCTGTCGGGCAAGTTCGGGCCAAAAGATACGATTGTGGTGGATG
>JANXRT010000172.1 GCA_025356735.1 Acetobacteraceae bacterium
CCGAGCAGCAGGTCGCCGCCGACATGAACGTCTCGCTCAGCGGCAGCTTCCAGGTCAGCCCGAATTTCTGGTCCGATCCGGTGACCGGCATTCCCTATCAGATTTGGGTGCAGACGCCGGAGTACCGCAACGACAGCCTGACCGCGCTCAACAACACGCCGTTGCTGGTCGCGTCCTCGTCGGCCGCGGCGTCGTTCGGGCAGGCGGCGCCGGTTCAGTCGCTGTCGAACGTCGCGACCCTGACCCGCGGGCGCGAGCAGACGGTCAGCAACCACGTCAACACCCAGCCGACCTTCGACATCTATGCCGCCGTGCAGGACCGCGACCTCGGCGGGGTGGAGGGTGATATAAACAGGATTGTCGCGGAGGCGCAGAAGCAGCTGGAGGCACCAGACAAGATCACCGTGCGCGGTCAGATCCAGAGCAAGAATCTGGCGTTCGAGCGCATCGGCCTGGGCCTCGGCGTGGCACTGGTCGCGGTCTATCTGCTGATGGCGGTGAACTTCCAGAGCTGGGGCGATCCAATGGTCGTGCTGCTGGCGCTGCCGATCGCGTTCTGCGGCATCGTGGTGAGCCTGTTCGTGACGCAGACGGCGTTTTCGATCCCCTCGCTGATGGGGGCGATCATGAGCATCGGCGTCGCCTCGGCGAACTCGATCCTGCTGGTGACGTTCGCGCGCGAGCATCGCGAGGAGCATGGCTCGACGGCGATGGAGGCGGCGATCGCTGCCGCCGAAACGCGGGTGCGCCCGGTTCTGATGACGGCGGGGGCGATGTTCGTCGGACTGATCCCGATGGCGATCGGCATTGGCGAGGGCAGCGAGCAGAACGCGGCGTTGGCCCGCGCGGTGCTTGGCGGCATTTCGTTCGGCACGTGTTCGACGTTGCTGTTCGTGCCGTTCCTCTATGCGTTGCTGCGACGGGGCGAGGCCAAGAAGCTGGAGGATTACGCATGAACGACGGCAAGCGCGTGCCTGCGCCGCAGGACAGCCCGGCGCAGACGCGCGACGTGCCGCCACCGCCGCGCCGTCGACTGGCGCTATGGGTAGCGGTGCCGATCCTGGCGCTGCTCGGCTGGGGCGGCTGGAGCCACTGGCGCACCCACCAGGCGGCGGCGGAGACGCAGCAGCAGCAGCGGGATTTCACGCCGCAGGTGCGCACCGCGACCGCGAAGCGCGTCGATGATCCGATCCTGCTGGCCGAGCCCGGCCAGACCCTGGCGTTCGACACCGCCAACCTGTTCGCGCGCGCGACCGGCTATGTCGAGGAGCGGCGGGTCGATATCGGCAGCCGCGTGAAGAAGGGCGATCTGCTGCTGCGCATCGCGGCACCCGACCTTGATCAGCAGCTGGTACAGGCACAGGCACAGATCGGCCAGAACCAGGCCGCCATCCTGCAGGCGCACGCCAACCTGGAGCAGGCGCAGGCGACGGTGAACCTGGCCAACGTTACCCGTACCCGCACCACGACCCTGGCCAGCCAGGGCTGGGAGACCAAGCAGAACGCCGACAACTCGACGGCCAACGCGGCGACTGGGGCCGCGGGGGTCGCTGCCGCGCAGGCCGGCATCGCCGTCGCCGAGGCCAACCTGCGCGCGCAGCAGGCGACGGTGCACCGGCTACAGGAGCTGACCGGGTTCGAGCGGGTGATCGCGCCGTTCGACGGTGTGGTGACGGCCCGCACCGTTGATGCCGGCGATCTGGTGACCGCGGACAGCAGCGGCGGCAGGGCGATGCTCAGCCTGGCGCGCGACGACGTGCTGCGTATTGCCGTTTATGTGCCGCAAAGCGGTGCCGGGGGCATCCATGACGGGTTGGCGGCGAAGGTGACGGTGCCCGAGCTGCCCGGCCGCAGTTTCGAGGCCCGGGTCAGCCAGACGGCGCACGCGCTGGATGCGACCTCGCGCTCGTTGCTGACCGAGGTCGATGTGGACAATGCCGAGGGCGCGCTCCGCGCCGGGCTGTATGTCGATGTTTCGATCGCGATCCCGCGCCAGAAGCCCGGGATCGTGGTGCCCGACGAGGCGTTGGTGTTCAACGCCGGCGGCCTCCAGGTGGCGACGCTTGATGATGGGGACCAAGTGCATTTCCACAAGGTTTCGATCTATCGCGACTTCGGCACGTCGGCGGAGCTGCGCGATGGCTTGCAAGGCGGAGAGACCCTGGTGCTGGCGCCGCCGCCGGATCTGACGGACGGCGCCAAAGTCCGGAAGTAGGGGCCCTTACTGACGAACGCGCTCCAGGACGCTATCCTGGTGGGGTTTGGGGCAGAGCCCCATGCTTCCTGCCGAAGGATTATCGCCCATGGACCTATGCGCGCATGACCATTCCCGATGGGGCGCTGCCGACCAGATCGGCGCCGGCAACCTGCTCACCGTCGAGAAGCGCCTGGCCGCGCTGCACTCGGTGGCGAGCGGCCAGATCTTCGATCTCAGCCACGAGATCGCGATGAACGCGCCGTTCATGATGCCGAACCAGACGCCGTATTTGATGTCGCTATGGACCAACTGGCGCGACAGCATGCGAAGGCGGCGGGCGCTGGGCGCCACCAACGAGGTCGGGGTCAACATCGAGCGCATGGAGATGACCGCGCATGTCGGCACGCATATCGACGCGCTCGGGCATTTTTCGATCGGCAACCGGTTGTACAACGGCCTGGACGCCGAGGAGGAGGTGACCGACTGGGGCCTCAACCGGCTTGGCGTCGAGCATGTCCCGCCGATGGTGACGCGCGGGCTGTTGCTGGATGTGGCCGGGCTGGATGGCGGCGGACACCTGGAAGCGGGCCGGGCGGTGACAGCCGACGAGCTGGCACGGAGCTGCGACCGGTCGAAGCTCGCGATCGAGCCGGGCGATGTCGTGCTGATCCGCACCGGCTGGGGCAAATTCTACGGAATCGACAATCCGCGCTACGTCGCGGGCGAGCCTGGCATCGATGCCGAGAGCGCGCCGTGGCTGTCGAGCCAGGGCGTGGTCGCGGTTGGCTGCGACAACATGGCGGTCGAGGTCCTGCCCGGTTCGAACAGGGCGATCTCGATGCCGGTGCATCAGCATCTGCTGGTCGAGGCGGGGGTCTACATCATCGAGAATCTTTCCCTTGAGGCGTTGGCGGCGGTGGGCGTGCACAGCTTCTGTTTCATCCTGCTCGCGGCCAAGTTCCGCGGCGCGACCGGCGCGCCGGTCCGTCCCGTCGCCATGGTCTAGGGGGATGACCGGCGCCGCGAGGCTGAGGCAACTTTGCCCGAATTTGGGCGAGACCGAGGCCCGCGATCTGGCGGCGGC
>JANXRT010000205.1 GCA_025356735.1 Acetobacteraceae bacterium
TCAGGCCGCTTACGCGCTCGCGCAGCGAGGTCCGCAAAGCGACAAGGGCCGGAACCGGGTCGAGTGCAGCCGGGTCGGGGGCCGGGTCGGGGGCTACCACCGGGGCGAGGGCAGGCGGGTCGGGGGCGAGGAGGGTGATCACGATTTCGCATAGCTCCGCTGAGCCCTGTTTTGGGGCTTGCCAAAAGGCGGAACCGGCGTATTGTCGGGATTGGAGAACTATCCCGGCTGCCTTCGTCGTTTTTCGTAGGTTCCGGACTATGTTTTGACCCTGCCCGGATTTGCCTCCGGGCAGGGTTTCCTTTTTTAGACGGCCTTATGCATCTCGACTTCCTTGTGTCGGGGCCATCGGCAACCCTTGCACGCCGTCACCATCCGCGCAAGCGCGGATTCCCAATCTTTTCAATGGTTTCCCTACGCTCGGCGGGTTTTCCGCAGAGTCAAGGGGTTAGGCGCGAGAGAATGTTACACTCCGCAGAGAAGTCCTCACGATTTGAGCGTCTTCTCGTAGGCATCGACGCAGGCCAGCAGCAACTGCGACAGGTTCATCTCGCCGTCGAGCGCCAGCCGCCGCATCCTGTAGCGGAAGGACCGTGTCACCCGGAAGTTGATCACCTCGATCTTCTCCTTCGCCGCCGGCGCCTCCGGCGCCTTCCTGGCCGCCGCGATCATGCTCGCCGTCAGCACTCTCTTCTTGTCACCGGACAACGGCTTTCTCCTTTTTCACGCGTTTTCTCTTGTCTTGCTTGCCTTGAATGAAAGCAAGTAGCTCGTCGATCTCGGCCGCCCCGGCCTTGTTCGGCGGATCGATCTCGTCGATTGTGCGGCCCAAGGCCATGGCGCCGGCATAACCCACGCGATGGTGGATGATCGCGCCGCACACCGGGCCGTGCTGGGACAGCGCCGCCAACGCCTGCACCGTCAGAAGCGCGCCACGGGTCGCCTGCGACACGACAAAGGCGAACGGGCGGCCCTGTTCCTTGCACAGTTCCAGCGTGCCGCCGACGGCCCACAGATCAGCCGGGCTCGGGCGCACCGGGATCAGCACCAAGCTGGCGACGCCGATCACCGCGCGGATCGAGGCGGTGATGGCGGGCGGCGTGTCGATGATCACCAGCCGGTAACCGGCGGCTTGCAGCGCGGCGAGCTTGCCGGGCAGGGCGGCGATCGGGATGTCGGCCAGCACCGGCGTGTCGGCCGGGCGCGCTTCCCACCACGTCGTCAGGGTGGCTTGCGGGTCGGTGTCGATCACCACCACCGGACCCATGCCGGCGGCTTCCGCCGCGACCGCGATCGAGGCGCACAACGTCGTCTTGCCCGATCCGCCCTTCTGGCACGCCAGCACGATGATCTGCATGGGTGTGGCAATCCTTCTGCTGCCGTAAATCTTACGTTCATGCAAAGGTTGGATGCAAGGCGTGAAATCTTGCCTTGGATGCGTGCTTTCCTTAAGGGATGCTGGCGTGCCCCTTCGCCACAGGAAACCGCCTATGCCGATCGATGCCACCAGCCTTGGCACTGCGGTGCTGCTCGCCGCCTTCCGTGAGCGCAACCTGGAGCCGGGCGAGCACTTCGCGGACCTGATCGACGCGATGGCGCGCTACCTGCGCGACCTGGACGCGGACGCGTTTGCCGCGTGTGCCGCCAGCCATGCCGCCGGCAACCTGAACAACAGGGACTTCGTTCGCACGGCGATGGTGGGTTACAACGCGGCGATCGACGCCGCCGAAGCCGCCGAAGCCGAAGCCGCCGCCGCCGAAGCCGCCGCCCCGCCCATCGCGTCGGATGGCATGCCCGAGGGCCACGATCTGGCCTACGCGGTGTTGCAGGTATGGCACAACCCGTTCAAGCTCAAAAAAGCCAAATGGGTGATCAAGGTGCAGTCGGCCAGAGCCGATCTGCGAACGGACGCCGCGATGTCGGTGCACTACATCGACTTCGTCCGAGGCGGCGGCGAATTCAAAAAGAAACTGCGGCGGTTCGCCGGAATGGACAAGCTCAGCCGCCAGTGGGTCAACGCGATCTGCGATGGCGACCTGTCCGCCGACCTGTGGTACGGGCTGATCAGCCCACGCACGGCAAAAAACCACCGCGCCAATGACGGCCAGTATGCCGTGCTCGCCGTTGACAACAACAGGCCGGTCGAGTTGGCGCTCTTCCTCGGCCCCGACAGCACCCCGCTGATCTTCCGCCAGTTCCACGTCCCGACCGGAGACACGTATGCCGGGCGCACCCGCAAAACCACGGCGGCCCATTTCCTCACCTATCACGACCCGGACGGACACCATCAGGCGATACGACGGGACCTGAAAAACGCGATCGCCGAAAGGCAACGGCAAGGCGACCTGCGGCATTACAACCCGGTCAACGACACCGCGAAGCTGATGCAGGTCTTCCACGACGAAACGAGCGGCCAGATGGCGTTGCTGTTCAAGGAGAACGAAGCCCTGCGGGCGTCCATCGCCGACTTGTGGATAGCCCTGAAAGACGTGTGGGACGCACGGCGGGAGAGCGAAGCCCGGCTGGAAGAAGCCCTGTCAGGCAGCGGGGAAGACGGGGAAGCTATTGAATAGCTTGCTACCGCTGTTGGAACCAAATCGATAGATTATTAAGTTAATAGCTTTCCCGTCTTCCCCGCCTGATCCCGGCGCGCCAAACCCAGCCCATAAGCCAGCCACAAGCACCAACACCCCGGACCCTATCCGGCGCGAGATCGCCTTCGCTGCGCTGCGCTGCGCTCGTCGATCTGCGCTCGACCTCGCCTTCCCCGCGACAAAGCCGAAGCCGGCTTCGCCACGGAGGAAGGCCGGTCGGTTTTTTTTGAAAGCGAAACGGGGAAGCAAGAAAGCAAGCGCAAGCGGTATCCTCCGTCTCGCAACCAGAACCCGGTCCACCCGGCAGGGACCTTCAGATTGCCAGGGCTCGCGACCAGAACCCGGTCCACCCGGCAGCAACCATCCGTCTGCCAGCCACAAGCGCCAACACCCCGGACCCTATCCGGCGCGAGATCGCCATCGCTGCGCTCGTCGATCTGCGCCCGACCTCGCCTTCCCCGCGACAAAGCCGAAGCCGGCTTCGCCACGGAGGAAGGCCGGTCGGTTTTTTTTGAAAGCGAAACGGAGAAGCAAGAAAGCACGAAAGCACGTCTCGCAACCAGAACCCGGTCCACCCGGCAGGGACCTTCAGACTGCCAGGGCTCGCAACCAGAACCCGGTCCACCCGGCAGGGACCATCAGACTGGCAGGGATCGCGATCAAGCGGTGGGGCTGCCGTGTTCCTGCCACGGTCAGCAAGCCGTTCGCAGAACATCGGCAGCCTAGGGGGTGTTCCGGTTTTTCTATTTGGCCGTCCCGGTGGCCTCCATGCGATAATCGGTTTTTCAGCGCCAACAAGGGATTTTCCATGTTTCCCCGTCTCGATCCACCGATCTCCACTATTCTCTATGGCATCGACGGGGGTGAAACCCATTTCCGCGCAGGCTTGCTGCACCGATGCAACGGACCTGCCGCCATTCTGCCCGACGGCAGCCAATACTGGTTCGTCGATGGCGTCGAGATCACCGCCGACGTCGAGCGGGCCAAGCTCTGCGTCGCCGCCGGCTGCATCCTGCCCAAAGGCAGCGGTGCCTACTGCCCGCACCATCAGGGCGTGCTTGCCTGTGTCGGCAACCCTGACCGCAAGCCGCCGGCTGCGACACGGGTAGTCAAGCTGGCGCGGTCATAGCTCCTCGTCGTCGTCCACTTCCTCGGCGTACCGGCGCCGCCTTTCCCGCATCTGCCAAGGCGGTATGATCCGAGCATAGTTGGAGACAACGCTGGCGAGAGACCCTAGCAACGTTTGGAGCACCAGCCACCGGATCACGCCGCCCATGTCGAGGCGCAGCGTGTCGCCCGCCAGCGTGTCACCACGGCGCATTATGACCATGCATGGCGTCGGCTGTCGGCGCGCCATCGTCGCGACCATCCGATCTGCGTGGATTGTGTGCTGATCGATGACGTGCCGCGCCTGGGTGACCAGTGCGATCACATCCTGCCGATCGACAGCCATCCGCATCTCCGGCTTGATCCCGCCAACCTCGCCACCCGCTGCACCTATCATCACGCGCTCAAGACGGCGGCAGAAAATCGCCGCCGTGTTTGAGGTTCTTGAGATCGGTCGAGTTCCCTGACTGCTGCCGGACCGGCCATGCGTCGGTGGGGCGGGGGGTGTCCTGAACCCTTTTCGCCCGACCCGGCGCCATGACCTAACTCCAGCACCAAGACCGAAGGTTAGATTAAAGGTAACTGCCCAGGTCGGCCGCTGGGATTGGTCGTGCCCGTCAACGTGGTGGAAATTGCTGTAAGCTGAGCTGGCCATTGGTTATGCGGCCGCGGTGGAAATCTGGGTGGGCACGGCGTCGATCAGCGGCGGTGTGAGTTCGGCCATAGCCTCGGTCTGCATGTAGCGGTGCTGGAGCTGCCACTCGTCGTTGGCCTCCAGCAGCACCGCGCCAATCAGCCGGATGATCGCACCCTCGTTGGGGAAGATGCCGACGACGTCAGCGCGGCGCTTGACCTCCTTGTTGAGCCGCTCCAACGGGTTCGTGCTGTGGATCTTGGTGCGATGCTGGGCGGGGAAGTCCATGTGCGACAGCACGTCTGCCTCGCTGTTGTCGATGAATACACCGAGCTTTGACCATTTGGCGCGCAGCTGGTCGGCGACATGGCGCAGCGTCTGACTGGCAGCGGCACGATCAGGCTGGATGAACGCCTGACGCAGCGCTGCCGAGACCATGCTCTGCTGGCCCTTGGGCACGTAGGACAGGGCGTTGCGCATCCAATGAACGCGACACCTTTGCCACGAGGCGCCGACGACCCGGCGGATCGCCGCCTTCAGCCCCTCATGCGCGTCGGAGATCACCAGCTTCACGCCGTGCAGGCCGCGGCGGACCAGACTTTTGAGGAACGTTGCCCAGAACGTTTCCGCCTCGCTGGGCCCGATATGCAACCCCACGATCTCGCGTTTACCCTCGGTGTTGGCGGCCACAGCGATTATGGCCGCGACCGAGACGATGCGCCCACCCTCGCGCTGCTTGAGGTAGGTGGCATCCAGCCAGAGATAGGGCCAGTCGCCGGCAAGCGGACGGTCCAGGAAAGCATTCACCCGCTCGTCGATATCCTTGCACAGCTTGCTTACGGTGCTCTTGCTGATCCCCGACAGCCCCATCGCCTGCACCAGGTCGTCAACGCGCCGGGTCGAGACGCCGCCGACCCACGCCTCCTGGATCACGGCGACCAGCGCCTTCTCCGACGTCTTGCGCGGTTCCAGGAACGGCGGAAAGTAGCTGCCCTGGCGAAGCTTGGGGATGCGCAGTTGCAGGCTCCCCAACCGCGTGTCCAGCGTCCGGTCCCGGTAGCCGTTGCGGTAGGTCTGCCGATCGATGGTTCGTTCGTGCCGCCAGGCGCCAATCACTCCGTCCACGTCGGTCTCCATCAGCAACTGCACCACCGCCTCGGCGACGCTGCGTAGGAAGTCGCCATCGCCAGCTTTGGCCAGCAGCTCGGCCAGCGGTAATCTGTCCTCGGTCATCGGGTCCTCATCGGTTCGGGATAGAGCCTCGCAACTCCACCTTAGCCAGACGATCCGATGGCCACCTCCGCCTACACCCTCACGGGCTCCGAATTTCCACCACGACCTCGGACGCTACCCCGACGCTGGCGCAGTTTCTTGTTGGGCTACGGACATCATGGCAGGTGGGCGAGGTGCGCCCGACGAGCAAGCCCAAGACGAAGGTGACCCAGTATTGGCGGCGATGCCCGGACCCGCTCGAGTCTGTGGCGGCGCAGCTG
>JANXRT010000229.1 GCA_025356735.1 Acetobacteraceae bacterium
CAGCTGCGACACGTCCGGCCCCAGCGTTTCACCGCGGCGCACGATATCGACGTAGTTGGCGTGCAGTTCGCGCAGGTCGGCCAGATCCAGCCGCAGGCGCGTGTATCTGTCCTGGAACGCCTCGTCCTCCCACACACCCATCCGGTCCGCGAGCTGGCGCAGCCGGGCCAGCGCGTACTGGGACTGTTTCGGCGCACCCAGGAAGATGCGCTCGAAGCTGAGCAGCGCCTTCGCCATGGTCCAGCCCTTGTTGACCTCGCCGACCAGGTTGGCGACGGGCACGCGGACGTCGTCGAAGAAGGTCTCGCAGAACTCGTCGTGCATATCGATGGTGATGATCGGGCGCACGGTGATGCCGGGCGTATCCATCGGGATCAGCAGGAAACTGATGCCGTCCTGCTTCTTGCCGACCTTGCTGGTGCGCACCAGGCAGAAGATCCAGTTGGCGTCCTGGGCCAGGGTGGTCCAGGTTTTCTGGCCGTTAAGAACGTAATGATCGCCGTCCAGCACCGCGTCGGTGCGCAGGGATGCGAGATCGGAGCCGGCGTTCGGCTCCGAGTAGCCCTGGCACCAGATATACTCGCCGGCCAGGATCTTCGGCAGGAAGTGCTGCCGTTGCGCTTCGGTGCCGTGCTGGATCAGCAGCGGCCCGACCATGACGATGCCGTGGTCGTTGGTGCGCGCGACGCCATGGCGCTCGAACTCCTCGATCAGGATGAGCTGCTTGGCCGCCGACAGGCCCATGCCGCCGTATTCGCGCGGCCAGGCGGGGGCCAGCCAGCCTTTTTCGGCGAGCTTGAAATACCAGACCTTGTTCTCCGACCAGTGCAGACGCTTCGGCGGGTTGCGGATGTCAGGCGGGTAGTTCGCCTCCGTCCATTGCCGGACCATCCTCCGAAAAGCTTGGTCGTCCAGCGCGTTGTAGTCCTCGGGTTCGATGGCCGAGGGGGAGAGCTCATTCATCATCCTGCTCCGGGGTCACAAGGGCATAGCGTGCCCGATGCAATGAGGCCGAGCCATACAGGTTGCCGTGCACCATCGCCTTGCGCAGGAACAACCCGACATCGTAGGCGTCGGTGTAGCCGATGCCGCCGCTGAGCTGGATGCACTGCTTGGTGACGAGGATCGAGGCCTCCGCCGCGCGAGCCTTGGCGCGGGACACCGCCGATTTCCGCAATGCCGGCACCGTCGAATGGTCCAGCGTGGCCGCCGCCGCGGCAACCGACGCGCGGGTCAACGACAGCTGGATTTTCAGATCCACCGCGCGATGCTGAAGCGCCTGGAAGCTGCCGATCGTCTTGCCGAACTGCTGGCGGGTCTTCATGTAGTCCAGCGTCATGGCAAAGGCGCGATCCATCACGCCGAGCAGGTAGGCGCTGGTCGCCAGCGCCGCTTCCTCCAGGGCGGCATCGGCGTTGCCCTCGATCCGCTCGCCCGGCGCCTGGTCGAAGGTGATGGTGCCGAAGTTGCCGCCATCCTGGGTCTGCTCGATAGTCATCGAAACGCCCGGCGCATCGCGCGCTACCAGCGCCAGCCCGCCGGCCACCGTGACCAGGAAAGCGTCCGCCCCCGCCGCCATCGGCACGAACAGCTTCTTGCCCGAAACCTTGCCGCCCGACAGCGTGGTGGCGCCAACAGCATCCAGCGAGTTCGCCCGCTCCTGCCACGCCGGGATGACGATCCGGTCGCCAGCCAGAACCGGCGCCAGATGATCCGCTTGCAACAGGCTGGCGGCCATGGCGACCGGGATCAGCGGCTCGGGCACCAGGCCGGCGCCCAGCTCCTCGGTCAGCGCACAGAACTCCGACATGCCCAGGCCCGAGCCGCCGGCATCCTCCGACAGCCGCAGGCCGGGCCAGCCCATGGCGCAGATTTCGCGCCACACGGCGCGGTCGAAGCCGGGTTCGACGAAGCGGAGTTCCCGGATGCGCTTGAGGTCGCCGCCGCGCGGCGCGATGCCAGCCGCGCTGTCGCGCAGCATGCGCAGGCTTTCTTCGCGGTCTTCCGCAGCGCTCATCTTTTTTCCCCGTTCAAAAGCAAGGTTGGGCTCTGCCCAAACCCGCCAGGGATAGCGTCCCTGGACCCGCCTTACTTAAGTAGGGGGTTCTAAGGGCTTGCCCTTAGCGGGGCCAGGGGCAGAGCCCCAGCCTTCCTACCTATGCAAAGGCGCATCCGTCCGGGCCTGAAGATTCTCGAACGTAAGCCCAGGCGCCATATCCAGAACCACAAACCCGCGCTCAGTGATGTCGAGCGTCGCCAGGTTGGTATAGACGCGCCGCGTCGTGCCTACCGCGGTCAGCGGATACGAGCAGCGATGCACGATCTTCGGCGTGCCGTCCTTGGTGGTGTGATCCATCAGCACCCATAGCCGCTTGGCACCGGCGGCGAGGTCCATGGCGCCGCCGACCGCGGGCGCCATGTCGTTCTCGCTGGTCGCCCAGTTGGCGAGGTCGCCGTTCTCCGCCACCTGAAAGCCGCCGAGCACGCACAGATCAAGGTGCCCGCCGCGGATCATCGCGAAGCTGTCGGCGTGATGAACGTAGGAGCCGCCCTTGCGTAGCGTCACGTACTGCTTGCCGGCGTTGATCAGCCACGGCTCGATCTTGTCCTCGGCCGGCGCCGGGCCCATACCGAGCACGCCGTTCTCCGAATGGAAGATCACCTCGCGGTCGAGCGGCACGTGGTCGGCAACCTGCGTCGGAATGCCGATGCCTAGATTGACATACCAGCCCTCCGGGATGTCGCGGGCTAGCCGCGCTGCCATTTGCGGCCGGGTTAGGGCCCTGAACTCGGTCGTCGAAGCGGTTGCGGACATACTAAAAACTCCTAGAAGCCGGAGGGATCACCGTAGGGAACATGCAGCACCCGGTCCACGAAGATGCCGGGGGTGTGGACGTTCTCGGGCGGAATGTCGCCAAGCTCGACCATATGCTGGCTCTGCACGATGGTCAGCCTGGAGGCCATCGCCATGACCGGATTGAAGTTCCGGCCAGACTGCTTGTAGGTCAGGTTGCCCCAGCGATCCGCCTGCCACGCCTCGACCAGAGCGACATCGCCGTGCAACGCCTTCTCCATGACGTAGGTTTCGCCCTCAAACTCGCGGATTTCCTTGCCGGCAGCGAGCAGCGTTCCGGCCGCGGTCTTGGTGAAGAACGCCGGGATGCCGGCGCCGGCGGCGTGCATGCGCTCGGCCAGCGTGCCCTGCGGCACCAACTCCAGCTCGATCTTGCCGGCGCGATACAGCGACTCGAACACCACGGGGTCCGAGCTACGCGGAAACGAGCAGATCACCCGGCGCACCCGGCCGAGGTCCATCAGCCTGGCCAGCCCGACCCGCCCGACGCCGGCGTTGTTGACGGCAACGGTCAGGTCCCTGGCGCCCTGCTCGATCAACCCGTCAACCAGTGCATTGGGCTGGCCAACGGCGCCGAAACCGCCGATCAGCACCACCGAGCCGTCCTGAATGCCCGCCATCGCATCGGCCATGGACTGGACAATCTTGTTGATCATTCACATTTCCTCTGGTCGTCTCGCCCTTCGTGTAGCGCCGAAGCCGGCGCAGGCCAACCCGGCGGGAGCAAACGTCGAAAATGTCGGATTCCCCCATCCTGCCGCCGGCCGTAGGCACGGCGACGCCCAATACGATGGCCCTTCTGCTGACGACATTCGGCGAGTTCTATCGCCAGGAGGTCGGCGCGACCGAGGATATCCACCGCTCGCTGCCTTTCTTCGGCACGGCACTGGGAATAGTCATTGCCGCCCTGGCCTACGCTGCCGGCCGGCTGCCGAAATTCTACGACATCTCCGGCATTCAAGGCCGCATCGCCTTCGCGGCCAGCTGCGTGCTGCTGCTGTTGGCGGTGGTCGAGGCGGCCTGCGTGCTGGTCTGGATTTCCCTCGCCATCGGGCGACGCGATTACCAGCGCATCGCGCCGGAAACGGCGCTGCGCCAACGGTTCGAGGCTCTGCGTGCCTACTATGGACGTCAGGAACTGACCGGCATTCAGCAGGATGCCGAGATCCTGCAGGACATGCGCCAGGCTCTGCTCGACTCCTACGCCGAGGTTACGCCGGTCACCCGCCGCATCAACCAGGAGCGCTACAGGTTTCGTGCCCTGGCATCCTCGCATCTCGTGCGTGCCTTGATATGGGCGCTTGGAGCCACCACGATTATATTTATTGCGGACAAGGCAGGTTTTCTGCCTAAGATGGTGCCATGAATAAGCCAGCCTTCGTCAAGCCTGCTCATCCGGCCCAGGCGCCAAGGCCGTCGATTTTGCGGCCGGAGCCGTTGGAAAAACCGGCTTTGACCTCCAAGGGACGATCGGGACCGGCCGAGACGAAGCCCTCCGGCAGCCTCACCTACTGGGTCACCAGCGGCGCCGACGTTTTCCCATTGCTGAGCCGTCGCCGCTCCTAGATCTCGATTACCGCATCGACCGCGAACGCGCCCTTACCCTCCGGCATTGCCAGCACCGGGTTCAGGTCGATGGATCGCAGGCCGTCGCCAGCCTGATCCGCAAACACCGACAATCGTGCCAGCATCGCCGCCAGCGCCTTCACGTCGGCCGGCCTGCGCCCGCGGGCGCCCAGCAGCAGCGGCGCGCCCTTGATCGACCGGATCATCTCCTCGGCAACATCCTCACCGAACGGGCAGCGCCGGAAGACCACATCCTTCAGTATCTCCACGAAGATGCCGCCAAGGCCGAACATCGCAACCGGGCCGAACACCGGATCGCGGTGAATGCCGAGGATGCACTCGACGCCGCCCTTGAGCTGGCGCGCCACCAGCACACCCTCGATCCGTGCATTCGGGGCCGCGGCCTTGGCCCGGGCGAGCAGCAACGAGAAGCCATTGCGCACCGCGTCGGCGTCGGCAACATCCAGCAGCACGCCGCCGATTTCCGACTTGTGCACGATGTCGGGCGACAGGATCTTCATCACCACCGGATAGCCGAACGCCTCCGCGGCGGCGGCGGCTTCCTCGACGGTGGCGCAGGCCTGCTCGGGTGCGGATGGTATGCCGGCCTCGCCGAGCAGGCGCTTGGCTTCGCCTTCGCTGGGTGTCGTCGCCGGCAGCCGAACCTTCGGCACGATCGGCGGAGCTGCCAGCGGCGCGGCGTTGAAGGCGGTGCCATATCGGCCCATCGCGTCGATCGCCATCACCGCGCGGGTCGGATCCTCGTGGCAGATCCAGCCGATGGACTCGAAATGCGCCACCCGATCGGCATCGGCCAGGACGTTGAGGACGAAAAGCCGGTCCGGATGCGCGTCGCTGACAGCGCGAAGCTGCTCGCCCATTTCGATGCCGCGATTCGAACCGCCGGCCTGGGTCAGGAAGGCGAGTATGGAGCTGTAGCCGCCATCGACGACCAGAGACTCCGTGAAGGTCTTCAGCAGAGACATGTCGTTGGCGACCTGGGCGGTGCAGTCGACCGGGTTGCGCGGCGCGCAGAACGAGATCGCCTCCTTCAGCCGGGCCTGCGCCGCGCCGGGCATCGCCGGCATGTCGAGGCCGATCTGCTCGGCGACGTCGCTGATCAGCACCCCGGCGCCGCCCGACAGGGTGATTACGCCGAGCGTGTTGCGCACCGGATAGATCTTCCGCGTCGCAGTGTGGGCGATGTCGAGCAGCTCCTCCGTGGTGCGCGCCCGGATGACGCCGAATTCTCGAAGTACCGCATCCGTTATGGCATCATCGCCGGCGATCGAGGCGGTGTGGGATTTCGCCGCCTCGCCGCCAAGCGCGCTGCGGCCAACCTTCATCATGACGATCGGCTTCTTCGCGGCGCGCGCGGCGGCGAGCGAGGCCAGGAAGTTATCCGACTCGCGGATGCCCTCGGCATACACCGCAATAACGTCGGTTTCGGGGTTCTCGGCCAGCCAGCCGATGACCTCGCCGAGAGTAATATCGGCCTCGTTGCCGGTCATCACGCACAAGGAAGCACCGATACGCCGGTTGCGCGCCTGGGCAAACACGTGGGTGCCGTAGGCGCCGGACTGGCTGGCGATCGAGATGCGGCCGGGGATCGGCCAGCCGCTGTCGAACGAGCTGGAGAACGTCGCGTAGTACCCAGTGCGGCCGTCGAACACGCCAAGGCAGTTCGGCCCTAACAGCCGCATGCCGTGAGCACGGGCGATTGCAACCAGCTTGTCCTGCTCGGCTTGTCCTGCTTCATCCACTTCGGCAAAGCCGGCGGTGAACAGGATGGCACCCTTGACGCCTTTGGCGCCGAGCGCCTCGACGGTCGCCAGCGCCAGGTTGGCGGGAACCGCGACGATCGCCAGGTCCGGGACTTCGGGCAGGTCGGCGACACTGGGATAGGCCTTCAGCCCCTGTATTTCGGCGCGCGAAGGATTGACCGGATACAGCGTGCCCTTGAACCCCTGATCTTTCATGAAAGCGATTGGCCGCCCCCCGATCCGTGTCGGATCGCTGGAAGCGCCGATGATCGCAATCGACCGAGGTGCAAGAAGCGGCGTCAGAGTAGAGAAGCCACCATTCATTGCGGCATGCTTCCTTCAGAAGGGTTCTAAGGGCTAGCCCTTAGCGGGGCATGGGGCAGAGCCCCGTTACTTACCTAGGATTGAGCATCCGGCGAAAGCACGATGCAACTCATCCGGCTACGGCCGAGCCGCTCACATGCCTGCACCGCCGAATCCCGCGACAATCCGACCAGCCGCGCCCGGTATAGCGTGCCTTTCGCCTGCTTCACGCCCGCCACGGCCGATCGCGCCGAGCCCAGATTCTCATGCGCCTGGGCGCGTGCCATTCCGGTTGCCGCGTGGGCCTGGGCCTCGTTGCCGAAGGCGCCGACCTGGATCGCCCACTGGCCGGACTGGGTCACCCTTCCGGCGCCGCGCAGGATCACCGGCTCGGCCGCCTGGGCTGACGGGATCAGATGGAAGCCGCGGCGCACCGGCGGCAGCACCATGGCGATCTGCTGGCTGGGCTGCGTTTCATAGCGTGCCGCCACTGCCCTAGGCGGTTCGGGCAACTGCGCCGTCTGAATAGCGCCACGCGAAGGCGCGCGACCACCGAACGAGCGGTTGCTGGCGAAGCTGGTGGCCGCCGGCTGGGCGTAGCCGCGGCCATAACGCGTGCCCGGCGGGATATCGGTCGGCAGCGTGTTCATGGCGTACTGCTCGGCCGGCGAGCGGTTGCGGGGCGAGCTGTCAGTGAGATACGGCCCGATCATCGCGACGTAGTGCCGTGTCTCGTCGGGCAGCGGCCGGCTGTTGCTGAGATAGTCGTCGAGCCGGTGCGGCCCGGCGTTGTAGGCGGCGAGAAAGCCCGGCGCGCCGTAGATGTCATACATCTCGCGCAGGTAGGCGGTGCCGGCCAGGATGTTCTCGTGCGGATCAAACGGGTCGTCGCCGAGGTCGTAGCGTCCGCGCAGCTCGTCATAGGTGCCGGGCATGACCTGCATCAGGCCCATGGCGCCGACGCCGGAGGTGATCAGCTGGCCGTTGCGGTAGAGCTTGCCGCCGGACTCGACCCGCATTACCTGGCGCACCCAGGGCTCGGGCACGTCGAACCGGTTGGAGGCCTCGACGATATACGGTCCCCAAGGATCGTTCGACGGTCCCGGCGGCGCGTAGTTGCCGCGGGCATGGGCCGCGTAGCGGGCGGCTTCCTGCGTGGCGCTGATCTGCGGGCCGTTACCGCTGCAGGCTGACAGCAACCCGAATGCGGCAAGGCCGAAAAGCAGGCGGAGCCTTGCGGCGGACCGGAGCAATCGTGATGGGGCTGATTTCGGCTGGGGGGTCGAGAACATGCCGGGTAGAGCCTCCGTCAGGACACGACCGCACGCGGCCAGGATAGGCACGTAGCCAGCAATTGAAAAAGCGGGGGCCGCCGCTCATCACTCACACGTGCGATTAGAAAAGCCTTGTAAGTCCCTATCGCAATTCAGCGACCCCGGCAAGGTTTTGTCGCATGTCATGCGCAAGTCGGTAAATTGGTGTCTAGCCAGGTCACGCCGACGCTGTTTATCGTCGCTGACGATATATGCAAACCGATTTTGGAGAGTCCCATGCAGCTAAGCCGCATCCTGATCCTGGCTTTGGCGCTGGCCGCGCCGGCCGGCGTTTCCAGCGCCCAAACGCCCAATCCGAGCGTTCCCGCCACCCAGGGCATCGGGCCCAGAGCAGCGCCGATAAGCCCGACGGCAAAGGCAGTGCCGGCCAAGCCCGACCTGCTCGACATCAACACCTCATCCGAAGCGGAACTGAGCGCGTTGCCCCAGATCG
>JANXRT010000241.1 GCA_025356735.1 Acetobacteraceae bacterium
CATTGGCGCGGGCGGCTTCAAACTGATGGCGCCTTGGAATTGATGTCTATAGACTGCGTCTATGTCCTTGGCGATCCAGCCGTTGCCGGCAGACCCCGATGCCTTGCGCGGCTTCGCCGTCGAACTGCAAGCCGAGCTGGCGCGCAAGGACATCGAGATCAGCGCCCGCGACGCCGAGATCCACGCCAAGACGCTGCACATCGAGAAGCTCAGGATGCAGCTGGCCGTGCTGCGGCGGGCGCGGTTCGGCCGCTCTTCGGAGAAGCTCGATCGCGACATCGAGCAGCTCGAACTGCTGATCGGCGAACTCGAGGAGGAAGCCGCCGAGGAAGACGCGCGCGCCGCCACGGCCGACCCCGCCGCGCTGGCCGGCGCCCAGGGCCCGAGTTCAGCCCGCCCGCGCAGGCAGCCGGTCCGCGCCAAGCTTGCCGACCACCTGCCACGCGAGATCGTCACCCACGAACCGGCCTGCGCCTGCCCTGGCTGCGGCGGCACGGTGTTCAGCCGCATCGGCCAGGACGAGCGCGAGGTGCTGGAATACGTCCCGTCCAGCTTCAAGGTGATCCGCCATGTCCGCCCCAAGCTGAGTTGCCGCGCCTGCGAGACCATCGTGCAGGCGCCCATGCCGTCCCTGCCCATCGAGCGCGGCCGGCCGGGGCCGGGCCTGCTCGCCCATGTCGCGGTGTCGAAGTTCTGCGACCACACGCCGCTGCACCGCCAAGCCGCCATCTACGCCCGCGAGGGCGTCGAGCTCGACCGCGGGACCATGGCGGACTGGATGGGCAAGGCGGTGTTCCTGCTGGCGCCGTTGGCCGAGGCGATCGGCCGCCATGTCCGCGCCGGCGCCGTGCTGCATGCCGACGACACCACCGTGCCGGTGCTGGCGCCTGGATTGGGCAAGACCGCGACCGGGCGCCTCTGGGTCGTGGTTCGCGACGAGCGGCCCTGGGGCTCGGCCGCGCCGCCCGCCGCGTTCTACCGCTACTCGCCGGACCGCAAGGGCATCCATGCCGAGGCGCTGCTCGGGGCCTGCCACGGCTTCCTGCACGCCGACGGGTATGCCGGGTTCAACAAGCTTTACCAGCCGACGGCGCCGGGGCGCGATCCCGCGTTGGTCGAGGTCGCCTGCTGGAGCCATGTCCGTCGCAAGTTCTTCGACGTGCATCACGCCACCGCCTCGCCGATCGCGCTCGAGGCCTTGCGGCGGATCGCTGCCCTGTTCGCCATCGAGAGCGGGGTCAACGGACGCGCGCCCGCGTGCCGCCGCGCCGTGCGGGAGGACCACGCAAGGCCGTTGCTCGACGAGCTGAAGGGGTTCCTCGACGCGTCGCTCCCCCGGATCAGCGGCAAGAGCACGCTCGCGCAGGCCATTCGCTACGCGCTGTGGCGATGGACGGCGCTGGCGCGCTATCTCGCCGATGGCCGTCTCGACATGAGCAACAACGCCGCCGAGAGGGCGATGCGCCCGCCGGTGCTGGGGCGCAAAAACTACCTGTTCTGCGGCTCGGACGCCGGCGGGCAGCGCGCGGCCTGCATCTACACCATCATCGAAACCGCCAAGATGAACGCCATCAATCCGCAGGCTTACCTGACGGACGTGCTCGGCCGGATCGCGGATCACCCCATCAACAAGATCAACGCCCTGCTCCCCTGGCTTTGGACAAAGTAACCCAGACCAGATCAGAGCGCCCCGGCGAAAGACGCGGCCGTCACCGGACGCTTAGGAAGCGTCGATAAATTTCTGAATCGAGACGGCGCGTTTGGGGGGATTCACAAATCCAGCGTTGCTTCATAGATGGGTGGCATGATCGATGTCGCTGCCATCAAGCTCCGCTTTGAAGCGATCCGTCCCGTGCTGGACGAACGAGGTCGTCGACGCTTTGCTGCGGCGGAAGCGCTCACGGCAGGATGGGGCGGGATCGCGGCGGTATCCGAGGCGACGGGGATCGCGCGCAGCACGATCGGATATGGATTGCGGGAATTGCGCGGCGGGGCGCCGGACCCGGCTCTCGGCGGCATTCGGCGCAAAGGCGCCGGACGCAGACCTTTGACGCAGACGGACCCGACGCTTCTGAGCGACCTCGAAAAGCTTGTCGATCCCACCACGCGTGGCGATCCAATGTCACCGTTGAAGTGGACGTCGAAAAGCTTGCGGCATCTCGCGGCAGCGTTGTGCGCCATAGGGCATCGCGTCGGCCATGACGTCGTCGGCACTCTGTTGAAGACGCTCGGATATTCTCTTCAAGGCAATCGAAAGACGCTCGAGGGATCGCGTCACGTCGATCGCGATGCACAATTCGGGCACATCGCCGAGACGGTCAAAGGCGCCATCATGGCTGGCCAGCCTGCGATCTCCGTCGATACAAAGAAGAAGGAACTTGTCGGCGACTTCAAGAATGGCGGACGGGAATACCGGCCAGCCGGATCACCCGAGCCGGTTCGCGTCCACGACTTCGTCGATCCGAAGCTCGGCCGCGCCGCCCCTTACGGCATCTATGACATCGCCGCCGACAAAGGATGGGTCAGCGTCGGGATCGACCACGATACCGCCGCCTTCGCGGTCAACGCGATCCGCTCCTGGTGGATCACCATGGGGCGCGCTCGCTACGCCGACGCCCATACCTTGACGATCACCGCCGACGGCGGCGGAAGCAACGGATCGCGCGTGCGCCTTTGGAAAGTCGAACTCCAAAAGCTGGCGGACGAGTTGGAACTGACCATTGTTGTCCTCCATCTCCCGCCTGGCACCAGCAAATGGAACAAAATCGAGCACCGTCTCTTCTCGTTCATCTCGCGAAACTGGCGCGGACGACCCCTCACCGATTATCGCACCATCGTTGAACTCATCGGCGCCACGACCTCGAAGGCGGGCCTGACGGTCCGTTGCGAGCTCGATGAAAACCTCTACCCTGCCGGCATTACAGTGTCCGAACAGGAAATGGCCGAACTGAACATCGTTCGCAATGACTTCCATGGCGAATGGAACTACACAATCAAGCCGAGATCGCCGGAATCAGCGCGGTAAATGATCGACGCTTCCTTAGCCTGCCCGATCGTGGGGCGTAGGCACATGAGTGAGGTTGTGGACCAAACAGGCGTGAGCGCGGCCAAGGGTGGGGTTTCCCGCCGGTCGTGGTCGCC
>JANXRT010000245.1 GCA_025356735.1 Acetobacteraceae bacterium
CTTCGCCAAGGGCACAACTCCGTCCGGCAACGGCACCCGATCGACATTCAAGACCATCGAAACAATGGTATAGTAGCCCATGGCGCCAATCAGATCGATCGCGCCGCGCTCGCCGAACTTCGCGACCACGCCGGCATAAGCCGCATCCGTGACCTCCCTCGTTTGCAGCAGTTCGGAGCCGAACTGCCAGACCAGCGCCTCCTCCTCTGGCATGTTCGCGGGCTTCTTGCCGGCGGCGATGGCATCGGCGATGGCCGGGCTGAGGCCGGCCTTCATCGCCAGCTCGCGATGCGCATACCATTCGAACTGCGCCGTCCATTGCCGCGCCACCAGCAGAATCGCCAGCTCGGTGAGATGCGGAGGGATGGAGCTTTTGAACCGCACGTATTCGCCGACCCGCTGCACTCGATCGGCCAAATCGGGGCTGCGCAGCAGGGCCTTGAACGGGCCCTTCATGCCGCCGCGCGGGCCCGCGACGATCGCCTCGGCGGCGGTGCGCTGCTCGGGCGTCATCTCGTCCATCAACAGCGTCTTGAATCTCTCGCCGGTCATTTGCCGCTCCGTGGTTTGCGCCGGCGACAGTGGCTTAGCCGAGGCCAGCGATCAATCCGCCATCGACCACGATCTCGGTGCCGGTGATGTAGCCGGCCTCGTCGGAGGCCAGGAACAGCACGGCGTGCGCCACATCCCAGCCGGTGCCCATCTTGCCCATCGGCACCTGGGCGTTGCGGGAGGCGATCAAGGATGCCGCGTCGTTGCCCGATAGCTGCCGCGCCAGCCGGAACTCGACCAGCGGCGTGTGCATCAGCCCGGGCAGCACGGTGTTGCAGCGGATATTCTGCGCCGCGAACGCGCCGGCGGTGGAGCGCGAAAACTGTATCACTGCGGCCTTGCTGGCGCTGTAACCGGTATGGGTCCGCCCACCCCGCGAATTGCGCACCCCGGCAACAGAGGAGATATTGACGATGGCGCCGCAGCCCTGCGCCTCCATGATCGGAATGACGTATTTGCAGCCGAGGAAGGCGGTCTTCAGGTTGAACGCGACCTGCCGATCGAAAACCTCCTCCGGCATCGTCACCACATTGCCGGGTTCCGAGCCGCCGACATTGTTGACCAGGATGTCTATCCGCTTGAAACGGTCCAGGCAGGCCTGCACCATCTCGGCGACGTCAGCCGAACTTAGCATGTCGCAGACATGGGTGGCGCTGATGCCGCCCTCGCCGGCGATGATCGAGTGGGTTTCGCCGACGGCATCGGCGTTGATGTCGATCAGGAACACCGCGGCACCCTGGCGCGCCAGCAGGGTGGCGGTGGCCTTGCCGTTGCCCCAGCCGGGCCCGACGGAGCCGGCGCCGGTGACGATCGCTACTTTTCCGGTCAGGTCCAGCATGAGGCAGCTCCGTTAAGAAAAGCAAGGTTGGGGCGCCGCCTAAACCCCGCCTGGGAAGCGCATCCGCTAGTGCAACGGTCCCGCTACCTTCTGCTTCGGGCCGACGGTGGCGCCGGCGAAATCGCCGTCTGCCGAAATCGCGCCCACACGGGCCGGCGTGCTGCCTACGCGACCATCGGTAAGGGTGGTGGCGGCACGTTTCGCGCCGGTAGCACGGCGCCACAGTAGCCGAATCACGCCGACCACGCCGCCGGGGGCGGCGAACATCATCAGGATCAGCAAGATGCCGTAAACCGCGCCGGGCGCCGCCTTGGACAGCTGGTCCGCGACATTGGGCACGAATTCGATAAAGATCGCGCCGAAGATCGCGCCCGGCAACGAGGCGACACCACCGACGACAAGGCCCACGAAGAAGTACACCGAAACGAACAACGAGAAGCTGTCGGGTGCGACGAACTGCACGACGATGGCGCCGAGCGATCCGGCGATCCCGGTGTACATCGCGCTGACCGCGAAGGTGCGGGTCTTGAGCATGGCGATGTTGATGCCCATCGCCTCGGCCGCCAGCGACTGGTCGCGGATCGCCATCATCGCGCGGCCGATCCGCCCGCGCACCAGGTTCCAGGCGAGCAGGAACAGGACGCAGGCGACGCCGAGGGTGAACAGGTAGATCCACTGGTCGGGCGAGATCTTCAGCCCGAACGGCGGATCGGGCTTGAGGATCACGATGCCCTGGACGCCGCCGGTATAGTCCTCGATCAGCTTGTGCTTGAGCAGCTGGGGTACGGCGACGGCGAGCGCGAACGTGGTCAGCGCCAGGTACAGCCCGCCCAGCCGCAGCGCCGGCAACCCAATCAGGAAGCCGAATATCGCGCAGACCAGCGCCGAGGCCGGCAAGGTCGCCCAGTAGGGCACCTCGTAGCGATCCATCAGGATGGCCGTGGTGTAGGCGCCGATGGCGTAGAACGCGCCGTGGCCGAGCGAAATCTGGCCGTTGAAGCCGGTGACGATCGACAGGCCGAGGATGGCGATGGCATAGACCACGACCAGCGTCAGCTGGAACAAATGGTAGTCAGAGAACCAGAACGCCGCCGCCACGCACAGCGCCAGGAACAGCGCTATGCCGACGATCTTCAGGCTATTGAGGTTCGTTTGGCCGGTCGGCCCGGTGGTGACGCTCATGGCCTATACCCTGCTCTGGACGGTGCGGCCGAGAAGCCCGGACGGCTTGATCACCAGCACCGCGACGATGATGACCAGCGCCATGGTCAGCTTGAGCTCGGTGCCGACGATATAGGCGCCGCCGATATTCTCGATGACGCCGACCGCGAAGCCGCCCAGCACCGCGCCAAGCGGGTTGGTGATGCCGCCGAGCAGGGCGCCGGCAAAGGCGTAGAGAAGGATGCCGGCCATCATGTTGGGATCGAGGAACACGATCGGCGCCACCATGCAGCCGGCGATGGCGCCGATGCCGGCGGCCAAGCCCCAGCCCAGCGCCAGCATCCAGCTCACCCGAACGCCGACCAGGCGCGACGACACCGGGTTGTAGGCCGCGGCGCGCATCGCCAGGCCGAGCCGGGTGAAGCGGAAGAACATGTAGACTGAAAGCAGCACCGCCAGCGTGACCACGGTGGAGCCGAGCTCATGGCCGGACAGGAACCCGCCCAGCATCGGCTTGCCGGTATCGAACGGCGTCGGGAACGTTTTGATCGTGTAGCCGAAGATCCAGCCGCTGATGCTGCTGAAGATCAGCAGCAGGCCGACGAACACGCCGACCGAGGACAGTTCCGGCGCGCGCGCCATCGGCCGCATGAAGATGCGCTCGACCAGCACGCCGAGCACGAACGAGATGATGAAGGTGAGCACAAATGCCACCCAGTAGGACAGCCCGGCCTGGATCAGGGTCAGCGCGATATACGTCGAGAACGTCGCCATCTCGCCCTGGGCGAAATTGATGTGGTGCGTCGCCTGGTAGATCATCACCAGCGCCAGCGCCACCGAGGCGTAGATGCCGCCGGTCGCGATGCCCGACAGGATCTGATGGATGAAACCGTCCATGTATATCGCTTCCCGTCTAGTAGCCGAGATACGATCGGCGGATCGACTCGTCGCGGCGAATTTCGGCGGAGGGGCCGGAGAACACGATGCGGCCGGTCTCCAGCAGGTAGGCACGATCGGAAATCTGCAGCGCTAGGCTGGCATTCTGCTCGACCAGCAGGATGCTGACGCCTTCCTCCGCGTTGATCCGCTGCATGATCGCGAAGATCTCCTTGACGATCAGCGGCGCCAGCCCGAACGACGGCTCATCCAGCAGCAGCAGCTTCGGCCGCAGCAGCAACGCGCGCGCGATCGCCAGCATCTGCTGCTCGCCGCCCGACAGAGTGCCGGCCTGCTGACGGAAACGCTCCTTCAACTTCGGGAAGTAGCCGAACATACGGTCGGTGTCGCCGGCGACATCCTTGTCGTGGCGGGTATAGGCGCCGAGCCGCAGATTCTCCTCGACCGTAAGCTCAAGGAAGGTGCCGCGGCCGTCGGGTACGTGCGCCACGCCAAGCCGCACGATGTCCTCGGTCAGCTTGCCGTCGATGCGCACGTCGTCGAGCCGGATCTCGCCCTGGGTGCGGACCATGTTGCACACGGCGCGCAACGTCGTGGTCTTGCCGGCGCCGTTGGCACCGAGCAGTGCCGTGATGCCGCCCTTGGCCACCACGAAGTCCAACCCGTGCAGCACCCGGATGTCACCGTAGGCCGCGTGCAGCCCGGTTGCCTGCAGCCGCGCCTGCACGGAAGGCATCGGATAGCCGGACAGGGTGACCGTTCCGGCGCTGTCCACATGCGCCTCAGCCAGGTTGGCATCAGGCTGCATGGGCGTCTTCCTCCTGGTCGCCAAGGTAGGCGCGGATCACTTCAGGCTCGTTGCGAACCTGCTCGGGCGTGCCGTCGGCGATCTTGCGGCCGAACTCCAGCGCGACGACCTTGTCGGACACCCGCATGACCAGGTTCATGTGATGCTCGACCAGCAGGATGCTGAGCTCGAAATGCTCGCGGATGCGGCGCAGCAGGCCCTCCAGCTCGGAAACCTCTCCATGGTTGAGGCCGCCCGCCGGCTCATCCAGCAGCAGCAGCTTGGGCTGGCCGATCAGCGCGCGGGCCAGCTCGACGCGCTTCTGCCAGCCGAACGGCAGGCCGCCGGCCGGCAGATGGGCGACCGCAGTCAGGTCCATCAGCTCCAGCAGATCGCGCATCTGGCCCTCGGCCAGCGCACCCTCGCGGGCCACCGAGGGTGGCCGCAACGCGTTGGCGATGAAGCCGGAGCGGCCGAGATGGAAGGCCCCGACAAGGATGTTGTCGCGCACGCTGAGGGTCTTGAACAAGGCAACGTTCTGGAAGGTGCGGCCGATGCCGAGGCCCGCCATCCGGTGGCGCGGCGTGCCGTGGATCGACTTGCCCTCGAACAGGATGTCGCCTTCGTTGTATTTGTAGATGCCGCTGATGCAGTTGAACAAGGTCGTCTTGCCGGCGCCGTTGGGCCCAATCAGGCCGCAGATCTGCCGCCTTCCGACATCGAACGACACGCCGCCGACCGCCAGCACGCCGCCGAACCGCACCACGACGTCGCGCACCGACATCAGCGCGTCGGCATTGCCGTGATGGATCGCAGGGGCGATCTCGGCGACATCCAGCTCAGACCGCATCGCTCCCGCTTCCCTTTTCGACCCTGGCTTTTCGGCCGTTTCGGCGTCGCCGCCCATGGCGCCAACGCTTCCTTGTTCTTGTATATTTCAGACATTGCCGAGGTATCCGAGCGTTGCGGGCAAGTCAATCCTGCTATGCCCGCCGCGATCCGGATTAAGCCTCATCCACCAAAGGGAAGACGAAGTTGAGCCTCACCTTGTCACCGATCGGCATCATCCATACGCCGTTCCGGACCTTAGCGGAGTGCCCGAGCAACGGCCGCAAGCCGCAACCTGTACCCGTCTGCCAGGTGACGCTCAAGCCCGAGTTCCTGCCGGGGCTGGACGGGCTCGCCGGTTTCTCGCATCTGATCCTGCTCTATTGGCTGGACCGCGAGAAACCGAAGCCGGCCGGCTGGAAGGTCACGCCGCGGTTCGACAACCAGCCGCGCGGCGTGTTCGCGACGCGAACGCCCAACCGGCCCAACCCGATCGGGCTGTCGGTTGTCGCATTGGACCGCATCCTTCCCGATGGTCGGCTAGAGGTGCGCTACCTCGACTGCGTTGACGGCACGCCGCTGCTCGACCTCAAGCCGTACCTGCCGAGCACCGACAGCGAGGCGGATGCGAGCATGGGGTGGCTGACGCCGCATCGAACGGCACGGCCCGCGTAGGGCTACTCCGACGGGCGTGTTGCGGCCATTGATGGACGCGCGTCGAATGCAGCGAACCACGTCGCCAAAACGGGGTGGCGACCACGCCAATCATGGCCGGCAAACCGGAAATCGAACCAGCCGAGCGCGCAGCCGATCGAGATCGTGCCGATATCGACGCGATCGGCGAACTTCGGGGCCCATTTCTCGAACTGATCCAGGGCGGAAGTAATCTTCTCCATCTGGCCGCCGGTCCAGGCGCTCGAACGCTGGTCTTCGGGCCGCAGCGCCTCGTAGCGGCACAGCAATCCGGCATCGAGCAGGCCGTCGGCAGCGGACTGCTCGACCAGCGCCTGCCACCGTGAACCATCGCGCGGGAACATCCTGCCACCGCCG
>JANXRT010000261.1 GCA_025356735.1 Acetobacteraceae bacterium
CACATCACGGTCAACGGCAAGCGCGTCAACATTCCTTCCTTCCTCGTGCGCGACAACGACATCATCGAGGTCAAGGAGAAATCCAAGCAGCTGGCGATGGTGCTCGACGCTTCGCAGACCGGCGAGCGCGATGTGCCGGAATACGTAGAAATTGACCACCGCGCCATGAAGGGCCGGTTCCTGCGGGCGCCGAAGCTGACCGACGTGCCGTATCCGGTGCAGATGGAGCCTAACCTGGTGGTGGAGTTCTACTCCAGGTAAGGCACGGCCAGGGCGCCAGCTTTCCTTCTGAGGGTGCCCAGCCTTCCTTCTGAGGGTGCCATGACAGTTCTCGCCACCGAGATTTCCCGCCGCCGGACGTTCGCCATCATCTCGCACCCCGATGCGGGGAAAACCACGCTCACCGAGCGCTTGCTGCGGGCTGGCGGCGCCATCCAGCTCGCCGGCAACGTGCGCGCCAAGGGTGAGCGGCGGCGGACAAGGTCCGACTGGATGGGGATCGAGCGGGAGCGCGGCATCTCAGTCGTCACCTCGGTAATGACGTTCGAGTATCGCGGCTGCGTGTTCAACCTGCTCGACACCCCGGGGCACGAGGATTTTTCCGAAGACACCTATCGGACTTTAACCGCGGTGGACTCCGCGGTGATGGTGATCGACGCCGCCAAGGGCATCGAGGCGCGCACGCGGAAGCTGTTCGAGATCTGCCGGCTGCGCGACATCCCGATCGTCACCTTCATCAACAAGATGGACCGCGAGGCGCGCGATCCGTTCGACCTGCTCGACGAGGTCGCCAGCACCCTGGCACTCGACACCGCACCCGTCACCTGGCCGATCGGCCGCGCCAACGAGTTCGCCGGCACCTACGACCTGCGCACCCGCGAGCTGCACATGATCCGGGATCTGGAGCAATCCGATCCGCGCATGGTGGCGATGGCCGACGAGGTCGATCTGGCGCGCTCGGCCCTGCCCGAGTTCGACGAGGCCTCGTTCGCCGCCGGCCATCTGACCCCCGTCTATTTCGGCAGCGCCATCCGCGAGATCGGCGTCGCCGACCTGCTCAACGGCCTGGTCGAATACGGGCCGAAACCGCGCAACCAGCCGGCCGACAAGCGCGTGGTCGAGGCGACCGAGCCGGCGCTGACCGCCCTGGTGTTCAAGATCCAGGCCAACATGGACCCCAACCACCGCGACCGCATCGCCTTCGCGCGGGTCTGCTCGGGCCGGCTGGTGCGCGGCATGAAGCTGAAGCAGGTCCGCACCGGCAAGACCATCCCGCTGCACGCCCCGCAATTCTTCTTCGCGCGCGAGCGGGAGATCGCCGAGGAGGCGTTCGCCGGCGACGTGGTCGGCATTCCCAACCACGGCACCCTGCGGATCGGCGACACGCTGACCGAGGGCGACGACATCAACTTTGTCGGGGTGCCGCATTTCGCCCCCGAAATCCTTCGGCGCGTCAGGCTAGACGACGCAATGAAGGCGAAGAAGCTGCGCCAGGCGCTGCAGGAGTTGGCCGAGGAGGGCGTGGTTCAGCTGTTCCGCCCGCAGGACGGCGCGCCGCCGATGGTCGGCGTCGTCGGCACCCTTCAGCTTGACGTGCTGCTGTCGCGGATGATGGCCGAGTACGGCGTCAGGATCGGCTTCGACGCGGTGCCGTACTCGCTGGCGCGTTGGGTCTCTTCCGACGATCGCGTGGCGCTTGATCGGTTCATCGTCGAAAACCGCAGCGCCATGGCCGATGATGTCGATGGCGACCCGGTGTTCCTGGCGACCTCGGCGTTTATGATGCGGCGCAGCGCCGAGCTGGCGCCGGCGCTGAGCTTTCGCGACATCAAGGATATACGGGCGGAGCGGGTAGCGGCTTGATCTGGGTTGCCGAAAGGAAGCATGGGTCTCCGCCCCAAACCCCGCCGGGGTAGCGCCCCGGTGCGCCTAACCTAAGTCGAGGGTGTCCAGAGGGCGACGGCCCTTTGGCGGGGTTTGGGGCGGAGCCCCATGCTTGTCCGACTACGGAACGCTCAATTCCCGGCGCCGTTATGCCGCATGGTCCAATCACTTTCCTCCCGCGCCGCCATCCTGCCGGTGTTTGCCGCCGCCGCCGTGGCCGGCTTCGCCGTCGGCCGCGCAAGAGGCCGAATCTCAGGCAACCTCAACGTGCCGGAGCCCCAGAAGGCGGTCGATCTCCAGCGCTATCTTGGCCGCTGGTATGAGATCGGCCGCTATGACGCGATCTTCGAGACCGGCTGCGAGGGCGTCACCGCCGAATATTCGCAACGGCCGGACGGCCTGATCCAGGTCGTCAATACCTGCCGCCAGAAATCGCCCGACGGTCGCGCGATCGCAGCCCGGGCGCGGGCCAAGGTGGTTCCGAACTCCGGCAACGCCAAGCTCAAGGTATCGTTCTTCGGACCGTTCTACATCGGCTTATATTGGGTCATGGACCACGGCGACGACTACGAATGGTCGATTGTCGGTGAGCCGACAGGACTTTACCTCTGGTTGCTCAACCGGGAGCCGGTGCTGGACACGAACCGACGGGATGCTCTGGTCGAACGCGCGCGCCAGCTTGGCTACGACACAGAGCTTATTCGGTTCACGCGCCAGCCGCCGGGTTAGGTGGGGGCAAAGAAGCGGCCCTGCCTCAGCTCTTGCCGCCCTGCCGAAGCTGAGGTCCCTCCTTGTCCGGCGAAGCGGTGCCGGCCGCATCCGAAGGCCCACCTGGCGGTTGATTTCCAGGCGCGCATGCGGCCAAGCCCAGTCCGATCGTAAGCAGCATGGCAGCAGATCCAATCCGACGCATGACCATGTGAGGCTCCTTGTGAGCGGCCGGTTGGTTTTCCGAACCGGTTTGACGAAACCGTCCGTATTGAAGTTGGTTCCCGGACAGGTGGATCAAACCCTATCGGCGCAGGAGGTAGTAGCGGATCGTCAGTTCGAGGTTGCCTTGGTTTTCCGGCGTATTCGGCGGAAATGGCGGTAGCTTGGCGCCGCGAAACACCGATTGGGCTCCCATATCGAGCCATTGCGAGCCGGACCGGCCCACCAGCTGAAGCTCCGAAACATTACCGTATCGGTCGACCACCATGCGCAACTTGACGGTGCCGTCTTCGCCCAGCCGCGCCGCCTGATCGGGGTAGAAGCTGTGCTGCTCCCACCATTGGTGCAGCATGGCGATCCAGTCGGAGCCGACCTGGGCGCCAGTCACCCGGATCGACGGATCGCTTCGCCCGGTATCGGTCGGTGGCGGACCCGGGGCGTTGGCCGCCGCCGCGCCGATCGTGGTGTCCACCGAATTGGACCGCCCGGAGGGGCGCAGCCGGGACGACGATGGCGGGCCGCCGAACGAGAAGTTCATCGGCGCGGAAAATTCCGAACCCAACGTCGATGGCCGTGGCGCAGTCGGCGCGCGCGGCGGTGTCGATGGCCGTGGCATAGGCTTCGGAGCGGCCTCGGCCAAGGACGGCTGCGGTGGTGAAGGCGCCGGCGGTGAAGGCGTTGGCGGTGCTGGGAATGGTGGCGTGGGCGGCACCGGCAGCGATGGTGCCGCTTGGGCAGCCGGCGGCGGCAGGACGGGCGGCAACGGCGCCACGGGTCCAATCTCCGGCGCCGGCGCGGCGCTCTCGCCGGTTTTTGGCGGCTTCACGCCGCTTGGCAGGCTTGGCTCGAAAACGATCGTCACCGGGTTGGAGGCCGTGGGCTCGGTCGGCTTGCGGTCGAGCGTGAAAAACAGGATGGCGATCGCGATCGCCAGGTGCAGCAGCAGGGATCCGGCAATGCCGCGCCTCAGCCGCGCCATCCGGCGCCGACGTTCCGTTAGCTGTGCGACGGATTTGAGCTGCGGCCTGGAAACGATGGTTTTCCCGGGTTCACCAGCCGGCCTTCCTGCCCCCGGCAAGCACGAACCGCCCGGGGCCCGTCACCGCCAGCTGCAGGAAGCCCCCGGCCATGGCAAGGTATCTCATGAAATCGGCCATCTGTTCCGGGTTGCCCGGATGATAGTGCACCAGCAGGCCAGTGACGATGCAAAACGACCCCAGGGCGATCGCGGCCGGACGCGTGCGGTAGCCGAGCAGGACGCACAAGCCGCCGCCAAGCTCCAACAGAACCGCGACCAGCCAGGCGAGCTGAGCCGGCAGCGGCAGGTGCAGCCTGGCGATGGAGGCGATCGCCGCAGTCGGCATGGTCAGCTTCAGGGTGCCGGAAACGACGAAATAGACGCTGAGCAGGATGCGGGCCAGCAGCGCCATGATTTGCAGGAACATGGCGCGTTCCGAGACTCAGCCGACGATTTCGGTGCCGGCAAAGAAGTAGGCGATCTCGGTAGCGGCGTTCTCGGCGCTGTCCGACCCATGCACCGAGTTGGCCTCGATGCTTTCGGCGAACTGGGCGCGGATGGTGCCGGCGGCCGCCTGCGCCGGGTTGGTGGCACCCATGATGTTCCGATATGCGGCGATGGCATCCTCGCCTTCCAGCACCTGGACCACGACCGGGCCGGAGGTCATGAAGGTGACGAGCTCGTGGAAAAAGCCACGCTCGCGATGCACGCCGTAGAACTGTTCCGCCTGGGCGGTGCTCATCTGAATGCGCTTCTGCGCGATGATGCGCAGGCCCGCCTCCTCCAGACAGGTGTTTATCCGACCTGTCAGGTTGCGCTTCGTGGCATCCGGCTTGAGGATGGAAAAAGTACGTTCGATCGCCATTACGGCTCCCTGGTTCGACAACCGAAAAGTAGCGGTTCGGCGGCTGGCTTTAATGCGTATGCCGCACTGCGGCAAGTCTGGGCGCCAAGCCCATTGCGGCAACGTGGCCGTCCGCCCTAATAACCGCGCATGAGCCTCCTCACCATCTCCGGCGTCACCATCCGCCTCGGCGGCCGCGTCCTTCTGGACGAGGCCGACCTGACGATCGATCCCGGCCGTCGCATCGGCCTGGTCGGGCGCAACGGCGCCGGCAAGTCCACGCTTCTGAAGGCGATCTCCGGCGAGCTGGCGATCGATGGCGGCCAGATCCGCTTGGCGTCACGCGCCACCATGGCGCAGGTCCGCCAGGAAGCCCCGTCCGGCGAGCAGTCGCTGTTGGAGACGGTGCTGGAAGGCGATCCCGAGCGGCTGTCTTTGCTGGCTGAGGTTGAGGCGGCCGATCCGCACCGGCTGGCCGAGGTCCATGAGCGGCTGCGTGCCATCGGCGCCGACGCCGCACCGGCGCGCGCCGCAGTGATCCTGGCCGGGCTGGGCTTCAACGAGGAATTACAGGGAAGGGCGGTTTCGTCGTTCTCCGGCGGCTGGCGGATGCGCGTCGCGCTGGCCACGGCTTTGTTCGCCAATCCCGATCTTCTTCTGCTGGACGAGCCGACCAACCATCTCGATCTCGAAGCCACCATCTGGCTCGAAAGTTGGCTGGCGAAATTCCCCGGCGCCGCGGTGGTGGTGTCCCATGATCGTGGGCTGCTGGACCGCGCGGTGGACAGCATCGCGCATCTCGACCGGGGCAAGATCTCGCTGACGCCGGGCGGCTTCGACGAGTTCGTGCGCATCCGCACCGAGCGCGCGATGCAGCAGAACCGCGCGGTGGAGAAGATCGCCGCCGAGCGCGCCCACATGCAGGCCTTCGTTGACCGGTTCCGCGCTCAGGCGTCCAAGGCCCGCCAAGCCCAATCGCGCGTTAAGGCGCTGGCCCGGATGCCGCAGCTCGAAAGCGTCATCGACGACACGCCAACCAAGTTTGCCTTTCCCGAGCCCGCGCATCTGTCGCCGCCGATCCTTTCGCTCGATCGGGTGACGGTCGGCTACGACAAGACTCCCGTGCTGAGCGACCTGTCGCTCCGTGTCGACATGGACGACCGCATCGCGCTGCTGGGCGCCAACGGCAACGGCAAATCGACGTTCGCGAAACTGCTCGCCGGGCGATTGGAGCCGATGTCGGGCGAGGTCCGCCGTGGTCCGCGACTTCGGGTCGGCTATTTCGCCCAGCACCAGGAAGACGACCTTGCGATGGACGACACGCCGATCGGCCACATGGCGCGCGCGCTGCCCAGGGCGCTGCCGCCGCAGGTCCGTGCCCAACTTGCGCGGTTCGGGCTGGACGCCGACCGCGCCGAGACGACGGTGAAGAAGCTGTCGGGCGGCGAGAAGGCCCGGCTGCTGCTGGCGCTGGCGACGCGCGACGCGCCGCAGCTGCTGATCCTCGACGAGCCGACCAACCATCTCGACATCGATGCGCGCGACGCGCTGGTCAAGGCACTGGCCGATTTCTCCGGCGCGGTGCTGCTGATCACCCATGACCCGCATCTGGTCGAGCTGGTCGCCGACCGGCTGTGGCTAGTCGCCGATGGCACGGTGAAGAATTTCGAGGGTGACCTCGACGAATATCGCACGCTGCTGACCGACCGCGCCCGCGCTACGCCGAAGGCCGATCCAAGCAACCGGCGCGACGACCGCCGCGAGCGGGCCGAGGCCCGTGCCGCGCTGGCGCCATTAAGAAAGCAGGTCAAGGACGCCGAGGCGCGCCTTGCCCGGCTATCGGCCGAACGAAAGCTGCTGGAAGCCAAGCTCGCCAATCCGGACCTGTACATCCCCAGCCGCAAAACCGAGGTGACGGCGGCGACGGCGCGCATGGCCGCGATCAAAAAGGCTGTGGCGGACGCCGAAAGCGCCTGGATGGTGGCTGAGGCGGTGCTCGAAGAGGCGATGGCGCCGGCGATGGGGTAGCGGCCTGCCACGCTGGTTAAGGTTACAGCCATGACGCGGCTAATGTAGTATTGTAGGCTCAATACTCATTCGGTGCACCATGTCCGTAACCAAACTGCCGAGCCGGAAATTGAATCAGGATGTCAGCCGTGCCAAGCGGGCAGCTGACGAAGGTTCGGTGATCATCACCGACCGCGGCCAACCGGCCTACGTGCTGCTGCGCCATAAGGCCTATCGCCGCCTGGCGGGCGATGCGCCGACCATCCTGGAGCTGCTGGACCAGCCGGGTACGGAAGACATCGGGTTCGACCCGCCGCGTTGAGGTGCCGGGGTGTTTTCGATCAAAATCCTCGATTGAGGTTCCTGCTGGATACCAACGTCCTGTCGGTAATGCGTCGCCGCGACCGCATGCATGCCAAGGTGGCGGCCTGGGCCAAAAGCGTTCTCGCCTCCGACCTGTTCCTGTCACCGATAACGATTTTGGAGATCGAGGCCGGCACGCTCTTGCTGCTGCGCCCGGATTCAGCTTCAGGCGGCATCTTTCGGGCATGAATCGACAACGTCGGCAATCTGCCGCCGGGTGTAAGTCGGCATCCCAGCGAGCGGCTGGTGCCAACAGGTAGCTGTGGTTGGCCGTGATACGACGGCACGGAAACTTTCGTCGGTGTCCTTTACACTTAATCAAAACACGAGAAAGCGTGTTTCATTAACCACATGATTCTAAGGAAAATTTACATTCGGCATGATTGTTGCAATAGCGATTTAGGCGCATGGACCCGGCAGTTGCAGGTTCCGAACTTAACCTAAGCGGAGACGATTATGCATGCACACAAGCTCTTTGCCGCCGTCCTCATCAGCGGGGCGCTTTTCTGCAGCCCAGGCAATGCCACCCTTTTGGCCGTGTCCCCCTCCATAACGCATATCATTACGTATAACTCCCAAGTCGACCCGGCGCATTCGCATGGGGTTTTCGGTTCGGCGCTTTTTTTCGCCGAAGATGGCGGAGGCTTCTTCGCAAATGGCAGTATTGCCCTTGTACCCAGTCCTCATGAGATAGCTTTTGCCTCGGCGAACAGTCCGGGTGCGGCCGAGGCCACTACCTACATCGATTACTTCTTCGCCGTGGTCGGACCTTCGGGCATAGACGTTCCTTTGATTATAAGTGCGAGTGCCGCCGTCAGCGCGACCACCGTCGGTTCGGTAGGCACAGTCCAGGCGATAGCACTTCTTACTTTAGGATTTAACGATCCAACCCCGGTCTATACTGCGGAAGCATGTTTGGACGTCCATGGAAGTAGCTGTTTGTTCTCGTCTTCATTTTCGTTCCTAAAAACGATAATGGCGACTTCAAATCATGAAGACAACATCCAGCTTAGCCTGAACCTGACGGCCAATCCTCTCGCCGTAGGTGCGTCGGCGATTGTGTCAGGATACATTGACCCTATAATCACCATTGATCCCACCTTTTTGCGTGCGAAGGAGTTCTCGCTGATTTTCAGCAGTGGGGTCGGAAACTCGCCCCTAGCGTTAGTTCCTGAGCCGATATCGCTGTCCGTTCTTGGAGGCGCTGTCGTAAGCCTCCTGGCTGTTCGCGGTCGCCGACGTTCCTAGGCGCGGCTGGTCTTAGCTGGATCCTAGTCATCCGGGTTTAAAAGGTGTTGCCGGCGTTCGAGGGCCATATCCTGCCGGTGGATACAACGGTGGCACAGCGTTGCGCACGGTTGCATGTGCCAGATCCGCGCGGCGAACGGGACGCCTTGATCGCCGCGACGGCGCTGGTGCATCGTCTGCGGGTCGTCACCCGCAACGTGGCCGACTTGGCGCCGATGGGCATGAAGCCGCTGAACTTTGGGACTGAGGCGACGGGAAGGGAGCCACCATGCCGGTCCATCCGGAAATTCAATCGATGCTCGATGCCGCCAAGGGCGCGCCGCCGATGCAGACGCTGCCGATCGAGGTGGTGCGCGTGGCGTTCGAAAAGCAGCGCGCCTTCGGCAACCGCCGCGTGCCGCTGGCCGACATCACGGAAAAAACCATCGACGGCCCGGGCGGCGCGCTGAAGCTCCGTATCTACACGCCGCATGGGGAAAAGAAATTCCCGATGATCGTTTTTTACCATGGCAGCGGCTTCGTCCTGTGCTCGCTCGACACCCACGACATGATGTGCCGGCTGCTCTGCGACGGCGTCGGCGCGGTGGTCGTTTCGGTCGATTACCGGCTGGCGCCCGAGCACAAATTTCCCGCCGGGCTGGAGGACTGCCTGGCTGCAACCCAGTGGGCGGTGGAGAACGCCTACGAGCTGCACGCCGACCGAGCCCGCGTCGCGATCGCGGGCGACAGTGCCGGGGGCAACCTGGCCGCCGTGGTGGCGATCCGTCTGCGCGACGAGAACGGCCCGGCCATCGCGGCACAGCTGCTGATCTATCCGGTGATCGATGCCGGCGCCGAAGCCGCGTCCTATGTCGAGAACGCCGAGGGCTACGGCCTGACCGCCGAGGGCATGCGCTGGTTCATCGGCCAGTACTTGCGCAGCCCGGCCGACGCGACCGACCCGCATGTGTCACCGATCCGGGCGGCGGACCACTTGGGATTGCCGCCGGCCTTCGTGCTGACCGCGGAGTACGATCCGTTGCGCGACGAGGGCGAGCAGTACGCCGCCAAGCTGATAGCGGCTGGCGTGCCGACCCAGCTTAAGCGCTATGACGGCATGAACCATGGCTTCTTCTTCTGGTACGATCGCATCGATACGACGCGCACCGCCATGACCGACGCATGCCTATGGTTGAAGGCCAGGCTGACTTAAAAGGATGCGCTCCCAGGACGCTATCCTGACGGGGTTTGGGCAGAGCCCCATGCTTAAGCCTTCTTCTCCCACCCTTTCGCGCCCTGCTGCCAGTAAGCCAAGCTATATCCGGCAGCCTTGGCGGAGGTCCAGCGCGCGCGGGCCGCCTGCACGGCCGTCTCGTCCCGCCCATCGAACAGGTCAAATACCCGGTCGAACTCGGCCAGGCGCTGCGTAGCGGCTCCATCGATCACGAACAGGAACCTGGCGCCGTTCGGCGCTGCGTCGTCGCACGACAGCCAGATCGGCTGCAGGTCGGCGTCGCCGTCAGCTTCGGTGCCGTGCGGCAGCCAGTTCGGCTCGGCACAGGCCCACAGCGACGCGTCCAGTTCGGCCACCCGTTCCTCCGACCTGCACAGAACCAAAGCACGCTGCCCAGTGGCCAGGGTGCGGCCGAGCAGCGGCGGCAGGGCGTCGTCGGGGCCGGTGCGGGTCAGATGGTAGAAGCCGATCTCGGTCATTCGGTTTCGAAGTTGTCCGCCACCAGCCGGTCGAGCAACCGCACGCCGAAGGCGGCGGCGCCTTTGGGGATGGTCGGCGCGTCCTTGCTGGTCCAGGCCATGCCGGCGATGTCGAGATGCGCCCAGGGCTTGCCGTTGACGAACCGCTCGATGAACTGGGCGGCGGTGATGGAGCCGCCGGCGCGGCCGCCGCCGACGTTCTTCATGTCGGCGATTTCCGACTTCAGCGCCTTGTCGTAGTCGGCCGACATCGGCATCCGCCATAATTTTTCACCGGTTGCGCGGCCGGCCGCTGTCAGCTTTTCGCAAAGAGAGTCATCGTTGCTGAACAGCCCGGCATGTTCGTGGCCGAGGCCGACAATGATCGCGCCGGTCAGCGTCGCCAGGTTGACCATGAATTGCGGATCGAACTTCTGCTGGCAGTACCAGAGCACGTCGGCCAGCACCAACCGCCCCTCGGCGTCGGTGTTGATGACCTCGATGGTCTGGCCGGAATAGCTGGTCAGCACGTCGCCGGGGCGCATGGCGGAGCCGGACGGCATGTTCTCGACCAGCCCGACCAGGCCAATGGCGTTCACCTTTGCTTTACGTCCAGCGAGCGCCGCCATCAGCCCGACCACGGCGCCGGCGCCGGCCATGTCCCACTTCATGTCCTCCATGCCGCCGGCCGGCTTGATCGAGATGCCGCCGGTGTCGAAGGTGACGCCCTTGCCGACGAAGGCGACGGGCCTCGCGTCACCGCCGTTGTTCCAGCGCATGACAACCATGCGCGGCTCGGTGACGCTGCCGTAGGACACGCCCATCAGCGCGCCAAAACCAAGCTCGATCATTTCCTTGGGGCCGAAAACCTCAACCTCGACGCCCAGCGAGGAAAGCTTCTGGCAGCGGTCGGCCATCTCGGCCGGGAACAGCACATTGGGCGGCTCGGTGATCAGGTCGCGCGACAGGAAAACACCGTCCGCCACGGCGCGCATCGGCGCGTAGGCCGAAGTCGCCTGCGCGGCGGCGTCGGTGAGGATGGTCAGGCCGGCGAGCTTCGGCTTGTCCTCGGTCTTCTCCTTGGTGCGATAGCGATCGAACCGGTAGCCGCGCAGCGTGGCGCCCATGGCGATCGCCGCGGCGAGTTCCGGGGTCAGGCCGCCGGCATCGACCGCGAGGACCGGTTCGGCCGAAAGCTGGGCCGCGAGGCTGCCGCCGGCGTCTTCCACGATGCGCGCGGTGAGTTCGTCACGTTTGCCCAGGCCGACGACAACGATGCGCGACAGGCCGGCGCCGGGGCCGGGAATGGACACGCTCTTGCCTTTGCCGCCCTTGAACTCGCTCGCGGCGACGGCGCGGGCGACGGCGCCGCCGGTTGCCTCGTCCGCCTGTCGCGCGAACGGGGAAAGTTCCTCGCCCTCGATGGCGAGCAGCACCAGGGTGCCGGACGTGGGCAGGGCGGCGGCGGCGAAGGCGATATCCAACATCGAAACGGCTCCAACAACGGTGCCCGACTGTAGCAGCGCCGCCGCACTTTGCCAGCTTGGCCGGGCGCGCTATCACGCAACCATGACAGAGTTGCTGCCCGACACCGAAGCCGGCATCGGCCGCGCCGCCGAGCTGATCCTGACCGGCGAGCTGGTGGCGTTCGGCACCGAAACGGTTTTTGGACTTGGCGCCGACGCGACCAACGACCGCGCGGTGGCGGCGATCTTCACGGCCAAGGGGCGGCCGCACTTCAATCCGTTGATTTGTCACTACCCGACAAGAAAAGCCGCTTTCGCGCACGTCGTCGCCAACGATGCGGCAAGGCTGCTTGCAGAAGAGTTCTGGCCAGGGCCTTTGACGATGGTGCTGCCACGCCACATCGCCTGCCCGGTGGCCTTGCTGGCCGGGGCCGGGCTGGAAACGCTGGCGGTGCGCGTGCCGGCCTTGCTCTCGGCGCTGACGCTGCTGCGCGAGGTCGGGCGGCCGGTGGCAGCACCTTCCGCCAACCGTTCCGGCGAGGTCAGCCCGAGCACGGCGATGCACGTGCTGCAAGGATTATCCGGACGGATCGCCGCGGTGCTGGATACGGGCCCGTGCCGGGTCGGGCTGGAGTCCACCGTGCTCGACCTGACCGGGCCGCGTCCGGTGCTGCTGCGCCCGGGCGGCGTGACGGCGGAGGCGATCGAGGCGCTGGTCGGACCGGTCGGGCGACCAATCCCGCCCACCATCGCAGAGGCATCGCGCGGCTTGCGTTCGCCCGGCCTGCTGGTGTCGCATTACGCGCCGGCGCTGGCGGTGCGGCTGGATGTTGCCGCGGTTGCGGCGAACGAGGCGCTGCTGGCATTCGGGGTGGCCTTGCCGGACGCGGCTTGTGTGTTCAACCTCAGCGAGACGGGCGACCTGACCGAAGCGGCGGCCAGGCTTTTCACCGGATTGCGGTGGCTGGATGCCGAGGGTGGGCGGCTCGGGCTGGCCCGGATCGCCGCCATGCCGGTGCCGGCGACCGGACTTGGCCTCGCGATCAACGACCGACTGCAACGCGCCGCCGCACCACGTTAGGGCCGCACCACCTTGGGGGGATGAACATGGCATTGGCTTCAGAGGCGCAGATTCCGGGCGTCTATCGCCGGCGCATCGGCGACATCGTCGTGACCGCGCTGAGCGACGGCTTCCTCGACGGCTCGCTGGAGGTGCTGCAGAACATCACGCCCGACGAGGCCGCCGCGATGCTGCGGGCCGCGTTCAAGCCGGTGCCGCGGCGGACCTCGGTCAACTGCTTCGTCATCGAGAGCGCTGGGCGGGTGGCGCTGCTGGAAACCGGGTCCGGCACCTACTTGGCACCGACCGCCGGCGCCTTGCGGCACAACATGGCGGCGGCGGGGTTCGATCCGGCGTCCGTTCAAACCATATTGCTGACCCACATGCACCCGGACCACTCGGCCGGGCTGACCAACCGCGACACCGGCGAGCGCTATTTTCCCAATGCCGAGCTACGCGCCCACGAGGAAGAATTCCGCTACTGGTTCAACGACGCGTCGATGGCCAACGCCACCGAGCGGGAGCGTGCACTGTATTTCGGCTGCACGCGCGAGCAGGTGTCGCCGTACCGCGATCGCTACAACCCATTCACTGGCGGTGAGGTGTTTCCCGGCGTCACCGCCGTTCCGCTGCCCGGCCACACGCCGGGGCATACCGGCTACCTGGTGCAGTCGGGGAACGAGCAACTGCTGATCTGGGGCGACATCGTGCATGTGCCGGATGTTCAGGTGCCACGCCCAGAAGTCACCATCGCCTTCGACACCGATCCGGCCGCCGCCGCGGCGACACGGCGGCGCATATTCGACCAGGTCGCGGCCGACCGGCTTCTGGTGGCCGGGATGCATATCCATTTCCCCGGTTTCGCCAACCTGACACGGCAAGGCGACGGCTATGCGATTATTTACGAAAACTGGCAGCAGGCGCTCTAGTTTGGACGGCAACGCCATGTCCGGTTTGCTGCCGGCACTGCGCCAAGTCGTTGGCGACACGGGCATCCTGACTGACCCGGCGGACACCGACCCCTACGCCGAGGACTGGCGGCGCCTGTATCGCGGACACACGGCGGCCGTCGTACGTCCGGCCAACACGTTGCAAGTCGCCGGGGTGGTGCGGCTATGCGCCGAACACGGCGTGCCGCTGGTGCCGCAAGGGGGCAACACCTCGATGGTCGGTGGCGCGACGCCGGACAAAACCGGATCGCAGATCATTTTATCCCTGTCTCGTCTGAACAACGTGCGCGCGATCGACGCCGTGGACATGACCATGACGATCGAAGCCGGCGTGACCCTGAAGGCCGCGCAGGTCGCCGCCACCGAGGCCGGGTGCCTGCTGCCGCTATCGATCTCGTCCGAAGGCTCGGCGCAGGTTGGCGGCGTGCTGGCGACCAACGCCGGCGG
>JANXRT010000270.1 GCA_025356735.1 Acetobacteraceae bacterium
ATGACGGCTCGAAAGACGTGTTCGTTCACATTTCGGCTGTCGAGCGATCCGGTATGTCGCTGACGGAAGGCCAGAAGGTCAGCTATGATCTCGAGCGCGGCCAGCAGGGCAAGACCTCCGCGGTCAACCTGCAGGCTTCCTAGTCCAGAACGCGGCCATCCTCCATTCGCGGAGGTTGGCCTAATCAGACTGGGCTACCGATAGGCCACCGGGGGCGGCGAGGTCCGATTTCAGGACCTCGTCCCCCTCTTCTTCCCCCAACAGCCGCGATGCCGGCGGGCAGCGAAGGAGACGCGGATGAGCTTACAGAAATTCAAGGTTGGACAAAAGGTCGAGTTCCTGCCTGGAAGTCTCGATGGCAACGTGCCGCGAGGGACCTACACTGTCACGCGGGTGCTGCCCGAGGAGCAGGGCAGCCGGAACTACCGCGTCAAGCACCTGCATGATGGCCATGAGCGCGTCGTGCGGGAAAGCCAGTTGGGTGTAGGCCAGGCTACCTCGTTCCGATAGACTGCTTGCGGTCTGACGATGCCGGCTTGTCTGGAGGATCATTTCAGGTGAGCTGGCGGGGCCGTCCGCATCAATAATCCTGGAGGCCATGCGTGGCGTTTAAGCCGAACTACAACCAGCAGCGCGCTGAGCGTAACCGTGCGAAGCAAGCGAAGCAGGAAGCCAAGGTTCGTGACCGCGAGGAGCAGGCTGCTCGCCGCAAAGCCGGCCTTCCGGACCTTGAGGCGCCGCCGGAGTTCCTCGGCGAGGATGGCGCGGCGGTAAGCGACGCCGAGATTGCCGGTGACGCGCATCCGGAAGCATCTTCCCGCAAGGATTGATTCCCGCAAGGATCGAGGCCCGAACATGCCCCCCAAACGCCGCATCGAGTCCAGTTCGGTGCTGTTCGACGTGCTCTATGTCGACGGCAGCCGGACCTCCAACCGCAAGGTAGCCAGCCTGGCGCTGGCGACGCTTGACGGTGATGCTCCGGCCAAGTCGATCATCGAGGCGCAGGATCGCGAGATCGCGCGGGCTTCCGGTCGGCCTCGCCCCGATATCCGCTCCGTGTCGCGCACGTCCGCGAAGGTCGCCGCCAGGGATTAGGCTGCTTCAAGCTCGAAACAGGCTAGCGTTTACACGGCAGGTTCGTCTGAATTTTTGGTAATCAAATCAAATCTTACACTTTTGAATCGCCCCAGATCTGGCGTTTAGACGGCTGACAATTACCCGGTTTTACAACGCGTTGATATTATTAGGTTTTTTCTGCCGGACAGTCACATCTGGCCGGTCGTCGGCGCAATCGGAACGCAAACAACTTTACACTCAGCGCTACCTCATTGTTAAACAACTGATTCCAATACGTATATTTAATGGCACGAGTTATGCATATTTAGGCATGAACTCGACATTGGGTCGAATTCCTTACGTATTGGAATGACATTATGCGTTCTATCACCGGCTTGGCAGCTTTCGGCATCGTCTTTGCCGGCCTGACGACGGTGCCTGCCTCCGCGGGCACGATTACCTACACCAGCTACTCGGTGCTCAATTCACAGAACGTGACGTTGAACGATCCCACCATCGGCGTTAACAACGAGACCGGTGGTTCGGGGCAGATCACCCTCAGCGGCATCAACATGCCGGGCGGTTCGCTCGCCACCTGGTGCATTGATATCGAGCACACCCTTCTGAATAACGGTTCGTATCCGATGGGCTTTCTGACGACTGCGGTCGCATCGCAGATCAACGCGCTCATCAGCAACGGGACGCCCACCTTGGGGACCAGTTTCGACGCTTCGGCCGCACTACAAGTAGCAATCTGGGAGACCATCTACGGTTCAAACCTGACGGTCACGACAGCGGCCTCCGTGCTGGCCCTTGCTGCAGCCGATCTTAACAAAGTCGCGACCTCCGTCTGGCTGCCCGATCCGCATCGGAGCGTCGCCCTGCTCAATGGTTTGGGCGAGAGTCAGAGCCTAGTCTACCTGGTGCCGGAACCCGGCTCGATCACGCTGGCCGGCTTTGCCCTCGCGGCGCTTGCCAAACTGCGCCGCCGTCGCGCCTGACCAGAACCCGCCATCTTCCGTGAAGTGAAAGCCGGCGCCCGCTTCGGCGCCGGCCCATCGCACAGCCCGCTTTCGCCGCATCCTCAACCCTGCCTATGCTGCCTCCCTCGAAACGGGAGAAAGCCATGCTGCGTCGTCGTACCCTGCTTGCCGGCGCCACCGCGATCGCCGTGGCGCCGATCCCGCGCCAAGCCCGCGCCGCGACGCCCAAGGATGTCGCGGTCATGGCCAAGCAGATCGACGACATCATCAGCCTCGATCCGCAGGAGAGCTTCGAATTCTCCGGCAATGAGATCGGCGGCAACGTCTATCAGCGGCTGGTCCGCCCGAATACCGCCAACCCCGACCAGCTGGTCGGCGAGCTGGCGCAGAAATGGGAGGTCTCGCCCGACGGGCTGACCTTCACCTTCACCCTGCGGCCAGGCGCCAGCTTCAGCTCCGGCGCGCCGGTCACCGCCGAGGACGTCGCCTTCTCGCTGCACCGCGCGGTGATCCTCAACAAGGCGCCCGGCTTCATCATCACCCAGTTCGGCTATACGAAGGACAACGTCGAAAAACTGATCCGCGCGACGCCCGAGAACACCGTGGTGATGACGCTGCCCGACCTGCAGGCGCCGAGCTTCGTGCTGTACTGCCTGTCGGCCAATGTCGGCGGCGTGGTCGAGAAGAAGGTGGCGCTAGCCAATGCCCGCGATGGCGATGTCGGCAATGCCTGGCTGAAGACCAACAGCGCCGGTTCCGGCCCCTACATGATCCGCTCCTGGAAGGCGAGCGAGGCGGTGTCGCTGGAGGCCAACCCGCATTCCAACGTCAAGCCGCAGACTCCGCGGCTGATCATCCGCCAGATCGCCGACCCTTCCGCCCAGCTGCTGTCGTTGCAGAAGGGCGACATCGACATCGCCCGCAACCTTGAAACCGAGCAGCTCAAGGCGATCGCCGGCAACCCGGACTTCAACGCCGTCGCCTCGATCAAGGCGAGCTCGATGTACCTGGCGATGAACCAAACCCACCCGGCGCTGGCCAAGCCGCAGGTCCGCCAGGCGATCAAGTGGGCGATCGACTATGCCGGCATCCAGAAGAACATCGTGCCCAACACCTGGGTGGTCGGTCAGGCCTTCCTGCCCAAGGGCCTGCCCGCCGCGCTGGCCGACACGCCGTTCCACAAGGACGTCGCCCGCGCCCGCTCCTTGCTCAATGAGGCCGGCCACCCCAATGGCTTTGAGGTCACGCTGGACCATCTGTCCTCGCCTCCTTTCGCCGACATCGCCCAGGCGGTGCAGGCCAACCTTGGCGAGATCGGCATCAAGGCGACCCTGCTCGCCGGCGAGCAGAAGCAGGTCATCACCAAGACGCGCGGCCGGCAGCACCAGCTGGCGCTGCTGATCTGGGGCTCGGACTACTTCGACCCCAACTCCAATGCCCAGACGTTCTGCTACAACGCCGACAACGCCGACAGCCCGAAGCTCAAGACGGTCGCGTGGCGCAGCTCCTGGCAGGACGCGGAGCTGACGAAGATGGTCGAGCTCGCGGTCAAGGAATTGGATTCCGAGAAGCGCATCGGGATCTACGAGCAAATGCAGAAGCTGCACCGTGAACGCGCGCCCTTCGCGTTCCTGCTGGCCCAGCAGGAGGTGGCGACGATGGGACGCGGGGTTTCGGGGTTCAAGGTCGGGCCTATGTCGGATCTTACCGACTACGATAAGATAAAGAAGTCAGCGTAAGCATGGGGCGCCGCCCCATACCCCGCTTAGGGGTGACCCTTAAGAACCCATTCGTTTGAGAAGGCTCCTCAACAACCTCGTCAGTGTTCCGGTTACGCTGCTGGGTTTGGCGGTGGTTACGTTCGTGATCGGGCGCGTGATGCCGATCGATCCGGTGCTGGCGATCCTGGGTGACCGCGCGCCCGAGGACGTGATCGCCCGCACCCGTATCGAACTGGGACTGGACCGGCCGCTGCCGATCCAGTTCCTCCGCTACCTTGGCCAGATATTGCGCGGCGACCTTGGCACCTCGGTCATCACCTCGCACCCTGTCACCCAGGACATCGCCCACTTCTTCCCCGCCACCATCGAGCTCGCCAGCGTCGCCATGCTGATCGCGGTGGCGATCGGCATCCCGCTTGGCGTGCTCGCCGCCGCCCGCCGGGGATCGATCACCGACAGCGCCGTGCGGGTGTTCTGCCTGACCGGACAGTCGATCCCGGTGTTCGTGTTGGCGCTACTGTCGCTGCTGGTGTTCTACGCCCGGCTCGGCTGGGCGCCCGGTACCGGACGCGCCGACGTGGCGTTCGAGGACATGGTGCCGACCGTCACCGGGCTGCTGACGTTGGACAGCCTGCTCGATGGCAACTGGGACGCGTTCCACGATGCGCTTGCTCATCTCGCCCAGCCGGCCGGTGTGCTGGCTTGGTTCAGCGTCGCCTATATCGCGCGCATGACCCGGGCGTTCATGCTGGATGCGCTGTCCGGCGAATACATCGTCACCGCCCGCGCCAAGGGGCTTTCGGAAACGCGCATCCTGTGGCGCCACGCCTTCGCCAACATCTCGGTGCGGCTGCTGACCGTGCTCGTGCTGACCTATGCCGGGCTGCTGGAAGGTGCCGTGATCACCGAGACGGTGTTCAGCTGGCCGGGGATCGGCCAGTACCTGACGGCGTCGCTGCTCAACGCCGACATGAACGCGGTGCTGGGCGCGACCCTGGTGGTCGGGCTGATCTATGTCGGGCTCAACCTGGTGTCCGACGTGCTCTACCGGCTGCTGGACCCACGCGTGCGATGAGCGATGTTGCCTCGACGCGGGAATGGCTGCTGACCGACACGCCGTCGTCGCGCCGGCAGGCCGCATGGGGCCGGCGCTACCGGCTGTGGCTGCAGCTGCGATCGCAGAAGCTGGCGATGGCGGGGCTCTGGCTGCTGGTCGGCGTCGTGCTGCTGGCCGCCTTCGCGCCCTGGATCGCGCCGTATAACCCCGCCGCCCAGGACCTTGGCGACCGCCTTGCCGCACCTTCGTGGCGGCACTACCTCGGCACCGACGAGCTTGGCCGCGACCTGTTTTCCCGGCTGGCCTACGGCGGACGGGTGACGCTCGGCATGGTTGTCGCGGTGGTGGTGCTGGTGGCGCCGCTCGGCCTCGCGGTCGGCTGCGTCGCGGGCTATGCCGGCGGCATCGCCGACCGTGTGCTGATGCGCGTGACCGACGTGTTCCTCGCCTTCCCGCGGCTGGTGCTGGCGCTGGCCTTCGTCGCGGCGATGAAGCCGGGCGTCGAGAGCGCGGTGCTGGCAATCGCGCTGACCGCCTGGCCGCCTTACGCGCGGTTGGCGCGGGCCGAGACGCTGACCATCCGCAACACCGATTTCATTGCCGCGACCCGGCTGACCGGCGCCTCGGCATTCCGCATCATCCTGCGCCACGTTGCGCCGCTGTGCCTGTCGAGCCTGATCGTGCGGGTGACGCTCGACATGTCGGCGATCGTGCTGACCGCGGCCGGGCTCGGCTTCCTCGGCATGGGTGCGCAGCCGCCCTCGCCCGAATGGGGTGCGATGATCGCCAGCGCGCGCCGGTTCATTCTTGATCAGTGGTGGGTACCTACCATTCCCGGCTTGGCGATCTTCCTGATCTCGCTGGCCTTCAACCTGCTGGGCGATGGGCTGCGGGATGTGCTGGACCCGAAGCAGGGCCAATAGATGGCGGGTTCCGTGCGGCTATTGCTTTCCGTGCCCGACTACGTTGCACTGATCGCCAACAATGGGGAGGCGGCGTTGCTCGAATGATCAAGCTCGTCACGCAGGAAACCATGCTGCCGTCGGGCGTCTATGTCCGCAACAAGCATCCGGCGGGGATGACCGTGTTCTCGCCCGCGCGCACGCTACTGTTCGTGCATGGCGCGACCTATCCGTCGGAAACCGGGTTCGACCTTCGCGTCGATGGTTTCAGCTGGATGGAATACGTCGCCCGGCGCGGTTTCGACGTCTATTTTCTGGACGTGCGCGGCTACGGCAAGTCGGCGCTGCCGCTGTCGCTCGATCAGCCGGCCGCCGACAACCCGCCGTTTTCCGACACCGCCGACGCGCGCGCCGACGTTGGCGCCGCGGTGGACTATATTTGCAACGACCGCGGCATCGACCGGGTTTGTTTGCTCGGCTGGTCGTGGGGCTGCGCCATCATGGGCAGCTATGCCGCGGCGCATCCGGAAAAGGTCGAGCGGCTGGCGCTGTTCGCGCCGGGTTGGCTGCGCGACACGCCTTCGGCCACCGACCAGGGCGGCAAGCTGGGCGCCTGGCGGGAGGTCACGCGGGCGGCGGCGCGGGAGCGTTGGGTCGCCGGGGTGCCGGAGGCCGAGGTGGACCGGCTGATCCCGGCGGGCTGGTTCGAGGCCTGGGCCGACGCGAATTTCGGTACTGGCGATACGCTGCGGGCGCCGAACGGCATCGTCAAGGATGCGCGCGAGTACTGGACCGCGGGCCGGCCGATCTACGATCCCGGCCGGGTGACGGCTCCGGTTCTGATCGCGGTCGGCGAGTGGGACAACGACACGCCGCCGGACATGGCAAGGGCGCTGTTTCCGTTGTTCACCAACGCGCCCGAGAAGCGCCTGGTGCTGCTGGGCGGCGCCACCCATTCGGCCCTTCTGGAACGCGGCAGAATGGCGCTGATAGAGCAGGTGCAACTATTCCTGGAGGGTAGCCTGGCGCCGCAGGCATTTTCCTAAGTTGGGCGGGTCCGGGGCCGCTTGCCCCGGCGGGGTTCGGGGCTGGCCCCGGCTTGCTTACCCTCCCGGACCCATCCAAGATTGCCTCAACGAACAGGGAGAAACACAATGTCAGGTTCCGACCCCGCGCGTGCGCGACCATTGCCGACGCCGGAGACCCAGCATTACTGGGACGGCGCCGCCGCCGGCAAGTTGCTGCTGCAATCCTGCGCCGCCTGCCAGCACGTCTATTTTCCGCCGCGGCCGTTCTGCGCCGCGTGCGGATCGCGCGAGGTTTCGGTTGTCGAGGCTTCGGGCAAGGGCACGTTGCACAGCTACGTCATCCACCACCGCAAGGTGCCGGGGTTTACCCCGCCCTACGCGATCGCCGTGGTCGAGCTGGCCGAGGGGCCGCGGATGATGACCAACATCATCGACAGCCCGCAAACGCCGGAGGCACTGGTGCTGGACATGCCGTTGGAGGTCGCGTTCGAGAAGCTGGACGACAAGATCTCGCTGCCCGTGTTCCGCCCGGCGAAAGGATAAGACGATGAAGCAGAAAGCGGTTGCCGTCGTCGGCGCTTCCGAGACCACGCAGCTTGGCGTCGTGCCGGGTATGTCCCAGCTTCAGCTTCACGCCGATGCGGCGTTGAACGCTATGGCGGATGCCGGGCTGAAGCCGTCCGACATCGACGGGGTGGCGACGGCCGGCGAGACGCCGGTGCAGATCGCGCACTACCTCGGGATTACTCCGACCTGGGTGGATGGGACGTCGGTCGGCGGCTGCTCGTTCATGATCCATGTGCGCCATGCGGCGGCGGCGATCCAGATGGGTCTGGCCAAGACCATCCTGATCACCCATGGCGAAAGCGGGCGTTCGGGGGTTGGTCGGCCGCCGCGGGGGGTGCCGCCGGACAGCCTGGCCGGGCAGTTCGAGCAGCCTTACGGGCCGATGGGGCCGCCGAGCCTTTTTCCGATCCCGGTGCTGCGCTTCATGAAGGAACGCAACGTCAGCCACGAGCAGATGGCGATGGTTTCGGTGGTGCAGCGCGAATGGGCGGCGCTTAATCCGCGCTCAACCTACAAGGATCCGATCACGGTCGAGGACGTGCTGAACTCCCGCATGATCGCCTATCCGTTCCGCATTCTGCAATGCTGCCTGGTGACGGATGGCGGCGGCGCGCTGATCCTGACATCGGCTGAGCGGGCGCGCGACTTCAAGTCCAAGCCGGTCTATATCCTGGGCACCGGCGAGGGCGCGGAGACGCCGATGGTCAGCCAGATGAAGGATTTTTCCTCCTCGCAGGCGTTCCGCACCGCTGGCCCGACGGCGTTCCAGGAGGCCGGCATCCGGCACAGCGACGTCGATCACCTGATGATCTACGACGCCTTCGCGCATTTGCCGTTGTATGGACTGGAGG
>JANXRT010000280.1 GCA_025356735.1 Acetobacteraceae bacterium
CTAAAGTAAGGGGGATCAAAGGGGCGACGGCTCCTTTGCGGGGTTTGGGGCAGAGCCCCATGCTTTCTGCCTACGGCGTAAGATGCTATCTGTGATGCCTTCGCAGTCCCAACCCGAACTGCACCCAGGTCACTCCCTGGATCAGCAACTCGACCCCGACCAGGGTGCCCAGGACCCAAAGTCCGGACCAGGGCAGCGCCAGGAACAGCATCACGCCGATCGCCACGCTGAACAGCCCGCCGACCGCCATCAGCCACCACAGATGCAGCTCACGATGGTTGATCGCGACGACGATCCGCAGCACGCCGCCGACCACCAGCGCGATCAGCAGGAACAGCGTGATGGTGACCGAGCCCTCGACCGGCTCCTCCATGATCAGCAGCCCGCCCGCGACATACAGCAGCCCGAGCACCACGTTGATGCCGAACTGGCTCCAGGTCTTGGTGGCGAAGGCATGGACAAGCTGGAACACGCCGGTGACCAGCAGCGCGGCGCCGATGAAGATGGTGCTGATCAGCGTGAACGCGACAACATCGCCGAGCGCGAAAAACCCGGCCAGAATCGACAGCACGCCGAAGGCGACGAACCAGCCCCACCGGCCGGAGATCGTGGAATAACCAAGGCCGTGGCGGACGGGGATATCGGACATCAGGCGCGCTCCTGTTCTGCACGGCTGTCTTGGCAGATATTGCGGGCAAGCCATAGGGTCAGCACCTGGCAGGCGGCAAGCAGGTCATCGACCTCCATGGCCTCGCGCGGGTTGTGGCTGCCGTTCTCGTTGCGCACGAACAGCATAGCCATCGCGACCCCGGCGGCCGCGAACGCCGCACCGTCATGCGAGGCCGGGCTGCCGAGATGCAGCACCGGCAGGTTCAGCTCCGCCGCCGCCTGCTCCAGTCCAGCAGCGATCGCCGGATCGACGCGCCCGATCGCGGCACCGGCACGGATGCCGCGATGGAACCTGACCCCGCGCCGCTGCTCGATCCCGGCGACGATCCCTTCCACATCCCGTTCGAGTTCCACCAGGATTTCGGCGTCATAGGCGCGGACATCGAGCGAGAAGAAGAAGGTTCCCGGCACGATGGTCATGCCGTGGCTGCCGGCATCGGTATGGAAGCGCCCGAGCGTGCAGGCCATCGCAATCCCGGCCGCTTCCCTCGCCTCCCACAGCGCATCCAGCGCCATGGCGAACTCGGCCCCCGCCACGGCGGCGTCGCGGCGAAAGCGCCGCGGCGTGCCGACATGGTCGGCCTGGCCCTCGATCCACGCGTCGGGATAGCGCAAGGTGCCGGGAATGCCGGTGCAGATGCCCACCGCGCGGCCCGCCTCGGCCAGGCTCGGCGCCTGCTCGATATGCACCTCCAGATAGGCCCGGATGCTCTCCGGCGCCAGCGAACGCCGGCCCGCCGCCATCGCCGCCGGATCGCCGCCGCACTCCGCCACATGGTCCGCCAGCGTGCGCCCGGTGTCGCGCCGCCGCGCCTCCATCGCATCGTCGGGCAGGGTGCCGAGCGCGCCGCGGCTGCCGATATACGAAACCCCGAACCAGACGCTCTCCTCGGCCCGGATCGCCATCACCGTCAGGTCGCAATCCGGCACCAGGCCGAGCGCCTGCAGCCCCGCCACCGCCGCAAGCCCCGCAAGCACCCCCGCCGCACCGTCGAAATTGCCGCCATGCGGCACGCTGTCGAGGTGCGAGCCGACGATCACCCGCGGCGCCAGGCGGTCGCGCCCGGGCAGCGTCAGCAGGGCGTTGCCGACGAAATCGACCTCGACGCCCAGCCCCATCCCGCGCGCCGCCGCGATCACGGTCCGGTGCGCGAGCTGCTCGCCCGGCCCGTACGGATCGCGCGTCACCCCCGGCTCGTCCAGGCTGTCCACCCGCAGCCGGTCGAACAGCCCCGAAACCATCGCGCGCGTGCCCGCCACCGCCCGCGCCACCCGTTCGGGTAAATCGCTCTCCATCCCGGCCTCTTCCGCTACGTCGCGATGATGGTAGCCTTGACCCGCGACGACCAGGAAGGTGCCCGCGATGGACTCCACCACCGACATGCTGCGCGAGACGGCAACCCGTCTGTTCGGCGAGCACTGCGAGCCGAAGCAGCTGCGGAATGCCGAGACCGGCGTGTTCCAGTCCGCCGCCTGGGCGGCGATCGAGGAGGCCGGCCTGCACCGCGCCCTGGTGCCCGAGGATGCCGGCGGCTACGGCGTCGACATCGCCGACGCGCTCTCCCTCGTGCGCGTCGCCGGCGAGTTCGCGCTGCCGCTGCCGCTGGCCGAAACCATGCTCGCCGGCTTCTTGCTCGCCGGCGCCGGGATCGAGATCCCGGACGGCCCGCTGACTATTTCGCCAGTTGTCGCCACCGACCGGCTGACCCTCACCCGGGCCGGTGAAACCTGGCACCTGGCGGGAAAGGCCTCCCGCATCCCCTGGGCGCGCGACGTCGCCGCGATCGCGGTGCTGGCCGAGCACGAGGGCCGGCCCCACATCGCCCTGGTCGCGACCGCCGGCCAGATCATCACCCACGGCGAGAACCTGGCCCGCGAGCCACGCGACACGATTACTTTCGACGCAACCCCCATCGCCGTCGCGCCAACCACGATCACGCCCGAGAAGCTCCGCGCCGCCGGCGCCGCGATGCGCTCGCTGCAGATCGCCGGCGCGCTGGCCCGCATCATCGCCATGACCAGCCAGTACGCGCAGGACCGCGTCCAGTTCGGCCGCCCGATCGGCAAGTTCCAGGCGGTGCAGCAGAACCTCGCCGTGCTCGCCGGCCAGACCGCCGCCGCCGGCGCCGCCTCGGACCTTGCCGCCGAGGCCTTCGCCGCCGACCTGCGCATCCTGCCGATCGCCGCCGCCAAGTCGCGCTGCGGCGAAGCGGCCTCGATCGCCGCCGGCATCGCCCACCAGGCCCACGGCGCGATCGGCTTCACCTACGAGTACAGCCTGCACTTCTTCACCAAGCGCCTGTGGTCGTGGCGCGACGAGTTCGGCAACGAGTCCGAATGGAACCTGCTGCTCGGCCGCCACATGGTCGCCGCCGGCGCCGACCGGCTATGGGCCGAGATCACCGCGGCCTGAACGCCAAGGGGCTCCCCACGCTGCCTATGGCGCGCATCTTGCTTGGCCATCCGCCAATCGGGAACAGGACTGCATGATGATTTGGCAGCGCCTCGCCTTCGCGGCTTCGATCGCAATGACGACGCTGCCGGCATCGGCGGAGATGGCCGCAACCACCCAGCTCGGCTGGCTGCGCAACGGCGAATACGCGGCGATCCTCGCCGCCGACGCGAAGGGCTTCTTCAAGGACGAGGGCATCGTCCACCGCATCCAGGATGGCGGCCCCGGCAAGAACCCGATCCCGATCGTCGCCGTCGGCCAGGCGCAGTTCGGCATCGCGACGTCGGGCATGCAGGTGATCGCGGCGCGAACCGCCCGCGATCCGGTCGACATCGTGGCGATCGCGACGCTCTACCAGCAGTCACCGAGCATCTACATGAGCCTCGGCGCGCCCGACGCCCCCGCCCCGAAGCCGAAGGACATGGAGGGCAAGCGGGTCGGCGTGCAGAGCGATTCCGAGTTCCTTTTCCGGGCATTTGCCCGAAAAAACGGCATCGACACGTCAAAGGTGGAGCTGGTCTTCGTCAAGGCGACGGCGGAGCCGCTGCTGGTCGGCCAGATCGACTTCTTCAGCGGCTGGATCATGAACCAGACCTACCAGGTCGAGCAGGAGGCGGCGAAGCCGGATGCCGCGCCGCCGCTGAAGGGCAAGACCTGGAAGGCGATGCGCTTCTCCGAATACGGCATCCCGACCTACTCCGACGTGATCTTCGCCACCGCCGCGACGTTGCGCGACAATCCGGAACTGGTGCGCCACTATTTGCGCGCGGTGGCGCGCGGCATGCAATTCGTGATCGACCACCCGGACGAGGCGGTCGATCTGGTGGCCCGCACGCCGGGGCAGATCGAGGATGCCAGGAAGCTCGCCTGGCGCTTCAGGCTGCAGAGCCCGCTATTCGTCAGCGCCGCGACCGAGGTCCACGGGCTGCTGTGGATGGATCCGGCGACCTGGACCCAGATGGTCACGTTCCTCAGGGAGGGCGAGCAGATCTCGCGCGCGATCCCGGCATCCGAGGCGATGGACGACGGCTTCCTGCCGGGTCTTCTGCCAAAGACGGGTGAGAAGGATTGATGGCGGCCCC
>JANXRT010000285.1 GCA_025356735.1 Acetobacteraceae bacterium
CGGAGGTCGCCGGCCTGCCGGCGGCGCGGAACGGCTTTCTCACCTTCGGCTGCTTTAACAACCTGGCCAAAATAACCCCAAGCGTCATACAGGCATGGGGCGACGTCCTACGCCGCCTTGCCGATGCCAGACTGGTGCTTAAGACGCATCAGATCGCCGATGCCGGCATCGTCGCGACAATAACCGCCTCGTTCGCGGCCGAGGGCATCGCGGCGTCGCGGCTCGACCTGCGCGGCGCATCCGGGCATCGGGCATTTCTCGGCGAGTACAACGACATCGACATCGTGCTGGACCCGTTCCCGTATTCCGGCGGCCTCACGACCTGCGAGGCGCTGTGGATGGGGGTGCCGACGATCACCATGCCCGGCGAGACCTTCGCCTCCCGCCACTCCCTGAGCCATCTAAGCAATGTCGGGCTCGGTGATTGGGCGGTCGCCGACATCGCCGGCTACGTGGATATGGCAGTCGGACGATCGCGTGACCTCGCGGCGCTTACCGCGCTGCGCGCCGGGCTGCGGGCCAGGACCAAGGCCAGTCCGCTATGCGACGGCCCGAGATTCGGCCGCGGGCTGACCACCGCCTTGCGCCATGCCTGGACCGAATGGTGCAGGCAACCGGAGAATGGAACCCGATGAATGCCCCTTTCTCCTCGGCCGACTACTGGGAGGCGCGATACAGTGCCGGCGGACATTCCGGCGCCGGTTCCACGGGCCGGCTGCTCGCCTACAAGGCATGCTTCCTCAACGGGTTCATCGCCGCCAACGCCGTCGCCTCGGTCATCGATTTCGGCTGCGGCGACGGCATGCTGCTGTCGCGGCTGAGGGTCGAAACCTATACCGGGATCGACGTCTCGGAAACGACCCTGGCCGCATGCGGCGCGCGCTTCCCGCTGCACGAGTTCCTGCCCTACTCGCATCTCCGTCATGCCGGCGTCGCCGAATTGTCGCTGTCGATCGACGTGATCTACCATCTGATCGAGGACGATCTGTTTGTCGATTACATTCGTAACCTGTTTACCCATGCCGGCCGGTTCGTCATCGTCTATGCCAGCAACGGCGACCTTGCCTGGCCGGCGGCGCATGTCCGCCACCGCCGGTTCACCGACACGGTGGCGGCGCTCCATCCGGATTGGCGGCTGCTGGCGCATTGTCCCAACCTGCATCCGTTCGATTCGGCGCGGCCCGATGACACCTCGTTCGCCGACTTCTTTGTGTTCGGACGCCAAGGCGTGCCTTGCGTGATCTCCCTGCCCGGCTAAGCTCGAACTCAACAACGCCGGACAGGCGGGCGGGGGAGAAGAACCATGATCCATGAACTGCGCACCTACACGCTGCATCCCGGCACGCTGCCGACCTACCTGAAAGCCGGCGAGACCATCGGCCGGCCGGTGCGGGGCAACGATTACGGCGTCAACCACGGCTATTGGACCTCGGAATTCGGCACGCTCAACCAGATCTGGCACCTCTGGAGCTACGACAGCCTGGACGAGCGCACCCGCCTGCGCGCCGCGCTGTCAAAGAACGAGCGTTGGACCAGGGAGTACATCCCCGCCATCCGCCCTCTGATGGTCCGCCAGGACATCCAGCTGCTCAACCCCGTGATCGACATTCAACCGCCGGCGAGCAAGGGCGGGGTCTACGAGCTTCGCACCTACCGCATGCATGTCGGCATGGCGGCGGCCTGGGCTCAGCTCCTCAAATCCTACCTGCCGATGCGCGAAACCTATTCGAAGATCGTCGGGCTGTGGGTGTGCGAGGCGCCGCAGCCGAACCAGGTCGTGCATATGTGGAACTATCCGGATGTCACCTCCCGCATCGCCACCCGCGCCGCGGTCTCGCAGGACCCGGCCTGGCAGGAATTCCTTGGCAAGGGCACGCAGATGATCGCCGAGATGAACTCGGTGCTGCTGCTGCCGACGAGCTATTCGGCAATGAAGTAGCAAGCCTGGGCTCGGCCTCCGACCCTGCCCGGCGCAGCGTCGAAACCAGGCGGAAACCCAGATGCCATCGGTGGGCATCGAACGCAGCTTCGCTTCGCCTGATGGTGCGGCGTTGGGCAGCCGCCTACATCCCCGCCGAGCGCGCCAGAGCCAGAGCGCCGTAAAAGGTCAGCACCGCCCCAGCGGCCTGGTTCACCATCACGAGCATCCGCGGGCTCAGCCGCGACCGCAGCAGGGTGATGCTGCCGGTGAGGCATACCCACCAGATGGTTGCGGCGATGAACATGCCGAACAGCAGCGCCGCCGCGCCGGCCAGCGAGGGCGTGGACAGCTCAACGACCGGCGAAAGCAGAGCAACGATTGATAGGGGGGACATCGGGTTTGTCAGGTTGAACACCACGGCCGAACCGTAAGCTGCCAGCGGCGACAGCATGGCAGGCTGCTGTTGATCTTCCCCGGCGCGCCGACGCTTCAGCGTGCGTGCTGCCGATCCCAACAGAAACACGCCTCCGGCGAAGCTGAGCACACGACCGCTGCCAGCCATCAGCGGGGCCAGCTCATTCAGGCCGATGATGACCAATGCGCCGTATAAGACGTTGACCGTGGCAGCGCCCAAACCGGTACTGACGCCGACACGCATCCCAGAGACAAGAGTGCGCTGAATACAGAGCAGGCCCATGGGACCGATCGGCATCGCGATGGAGAACCCGACCAGGAGGCCGGCGAACAGGGGAATGGGGTTCGTCGTCATGGGTCAGCTCACTGGCTTGATGTGGCAGGTTAGGTCACCGCATACGATGACCCCGCTAAGCCTCAACGCGTATCGTCGAAATCAGTCATCTTTGACTAAGAATATCAACCTAGATAAGGAACATAACAAGAACATAACGCGCGATTGTCCGGCTTGTCCAGGGACGAAAGCTCCGTAAAACACAGTGTGATCGCAGATGGGCCTAAAAATCGCGCTTCCGGGACGGGGTTTGGGGCGCGGAGCCCCAGGCTTACTGGCTTACCCGCACAACCAATTTGCCAAGGTTCTCGCCCCGAAACAGCATCCCCAACCCCTCCGGCAAGCGCTCAAGCCCATCGATGACATGCAGCTTCTGGCGCAGTTCGCCAGTCTTTATCCTGGCGGCGATCCAAGCGCGCGCCTCGCCATAGCGGGCCTCGTAGTCGAACACCACGAAACCCTCAAGACGGCCGCGCTTACCGATCAGGGTGCCGAGGTTGCGAACGCCATAGAGTTCGTCCGCCGCGGTCTGCGAGATGCGGCCGCAGACCACCACGCGGCCGCCGACGCGCAGGTTGGCGATCGCGGCATCTAGGATGGCGCCGCCGACATTGTCGTGGAACACGTCGATGCCGTCCGGGCAGGCGCGCGCGATGGCGGCGGCGAGGTTTGTTTCCGTCTTGTAGTCGATCGCCGCGTGAAAGCTGGCCTGTTCGGTCAGGTAGGCGCATTTCTCCGCGCCGCCGGCGATGCCAACGACGCGGCAGGCGTCGATGCGGGCGATCTGGCCGACCATCTGGCCGACCGCGCCGGCCGCGCCGGACACCAGGACAGTTTCGCCCGGACGTGACCGCGCGATGTCGCGCAGGCTGAAATAGGCGGTGACGCCGGTGAGGCCGAGCGGGCCGATCCAGTCCTCGGCCGACCCCAGCGACAGATCCAGCTTCTCGATTTCCTTGGCCGGCAGGGTGGCATAGGATTGCCAGCCCGGGCGCGCCTGCACCAGGTCGCCGACGGCCAGACCGTCGGCGCGGCTTTCGAGCACGCGCGCGATGCCGAAGGCGCGCATCACCTCGCCAATCTCGACGCGCGGCACGTAGCCGGGGTTCTCGCTGATCCATACCCGCATCGCCGGATCGACCGAGATCAGCAGGCTTTCAAGCAGCGCCTCGCCATCCTCCGGCGCGCGCACCGGCACTGTTTCCTCGGCAAAATGCTGCGGCCCGGCAAACCCGGTTGGCCGCGATTTCAGGACCAGGCGGCGGTTGGCGTTTGGCATGGCGCATCTCCGGCCAGGATTTTCTTCCCGGTGCGAACCGTAGTAGCCTGGACGGCTGAAGGCCAAGGGCAGGGAACGATCGTGAACGACGCAGCCGCCGACATCACAACGAAGCTGCCCACCGACGGCCTGGTCGCCGTGGTCAAGCGTGACTGTCCGACCTGCGTGCTGACCGCGCCGGTCTTTCTGGATTTCGCCCGCCGCGGCGGCATAACCGTAATTACCCAGGACGACCCTTCGTTTCCGGAAGGCGTCGCCGGCCGGATCGACGATACCGAACTCGACATGTCGCACCGGCTTGGCATCGAGATCGTGCCGACGTTGATCCGCATGGCCGGCGGCCACGAGATCGAGCGAACCTATGGCTGGGATCGCGCCGAGTGGCAGCGGATAGCCGGTTTTTCGGGTTTTGGTGCCGACCTGCCGGAGCGCCGGCCAGGCTGCGGCGCCAAGAACATCGAGCCCGGCATCCTTGAACGGCTGAAGGTGCGCCACGGCGAAACTGGCTTCACGTCGCGCAGAATCGAAATCGGCGGGCGCGAGGACGAGATCGAGGCGATGTTCGACCGCGGCTGGTCTGATGGCCTGCCGCTGGTGCCGCCGACCGAGGAACGCGTGCTGCGGATGCTGACCGGCACGGCGCGCGACCCGCAGGAGGTCGTCGGCCCATGCCCGCCCGACCTGGCGCCGGCCACTGTCGAGAAGATCGCCATCAACGCGGTAATGGCCGGCTGTAAGCCCGAATACCTGCCGGTCGTGCTGGCCGCGGTGGAAGCCGTGCTAGACGAGCCGTTCGCCATGCATGGCGTGTTGGCGACGACGATGTATGTCGGGCCGGTGGTGGTGGTGAACGGCGCCGTCCGCCGCCAGATCGGCATGAATGCGCTCGGCAATGCGCTGGGCCAGGGCAACCGCGCCAACGCGACCATCGGCCGCGCGCTCCAACTGGTGATCCGCAACGTCGGCGGCGGCCGGCCTCAAGAAGTGGACCGCGCAACGCTCGGCAACCCCGGCAAGCTGTCCTACTGCTTCGCCGAGGACGAGGAGGGTTCGTGCTGGGAGCCGCTGTCGGTCGAGCGTGGCCTCGCCCCCGGCCAGTCCGCGGTGACGGTGTTCGCCGGCTACGGCCTGCAAGGGGTAGTCGATCAGAAGTCGCGCGATCCCGAAAGCCTCTGCCGGAGTTTCGCCGAGTCGTTGCTGGCGGTGCAGAACGTCAAGCTGGCGCCGGCCTGCGACTGCCTGATCGTGATTTGCCCCGAGCACGAGCGCACCTTCCGAAGCGCCGGCTGGAGCAAGCAACGCGTCTACGACGAGCTTTACCGGCTGTGCGTGGTGCCTGGGGACCAGCTGGTTTCCGGTGCGCGAGGCATCACCGAGGGTGGGCCGGACAGCCTTGCCGGTAAAATGATAGACAAGTTCCGGCCGGGCGGCCTGATGATCGTCCGCGCCGGTGGCGGTGCGGGGATGTTTTCCGGCATCATCGCGGGATGGGCGGCGAGCGGTGCTCGCGGCAGCAGCCCGGTGACCAAGGCACTCAAGGGATGAAGGAGCTTCAGACATGACAACGCTGCTCGACCCAACCTCGGAGGGATCGCCCACCATCCGTCCAAGGCTGGCCCGACCGAAAAGCCTCGACGGGCTGATTGTCGGCATCATGGACATCTCGAAGCCGCGCGGCGACGTGTTTCTGGACCGGCTCGACCAGCGCCTGACCGAGCGTGGCATCCGGGTCAAGCGCTACGCCAAACCGACCATGACCCGGCCGGCGCCGCTGCCTTTGCGCCAGCAGATGGGCACCGAAATCCATGTCATGATCGAAGGCCTGGCCGATTGAGGCAGCTGCACGTCGTGCTGTACGCATGACATGGCAGACCTCGAAAGCCGCGGCGTTCCTTCCGTAGGCGTGGCGACGACCGAGTTCGTCGAGGCCGCCGCCGCCCAGGCCAAATCGCTGGGCGTCGATCCGGCCTACGTGTTCATCCCGCACCCGGTGCAGGACCGGACCGACGACGAACTGCGGAAACTGGCCGACGATCATCTGGAAAAGATCCTGGCGTTGCTGGTGACAGGTTAGATCTGGCGGCCGTGATGCCGCGTTGTGAAAACCGGTTTTTACAACGCGGCATCACGCTTTTGCCGCCGCTTTCACAAGTTGCCGGTCCAGCGTGACCAGCTCCGCTCCAAGCTCGCGCGACAGCCACAGATAGCTCGCGTCATAGGCTGTCAGTCCGGTTGTGGCCGCTAGCTCCAGAACACCGTCGTGATCCACGGCCACTTCCTCGACGCCGAGGCGGTGACGTAGCCGATAGGCCATCTCCAATGCGGAGCGCTGCTGGGGATGTCGGCGGCCTTTGATCAGGCAAACATTCGCCAGTTCGAACGCGAGCAGCCCAGGTGCCACAAGCCGCGAGCCGCCAAGCTGTCCGGCAATGGTCTCAGCTTCCATCTCGCCGAACAGCAACGCAGCGAGAGCGGAGGCGTCGACAACCTTAACGACCATCGCGATCGGCGCGAACAAGGGCCGCGGCCTCGCTGGGCGTTTTCAATCCAAGGCTTCGAACCTCGGCAAGGATGTCTGCCGGCGTCGAAAGAGGCTGCTCCTGAACGGCCGCCTCGATGATGGCAAGCAATTCGCCTTGCAGGGAGCGGTGATGCCGGTCAGCCCGGTCTCGTAGGCGCTGCACGATATGCTCGGGTGCGTTTTTGATGGACAGATTGACTGACATGGTTCCAAAATAGCTCCAAAATGGATCTCATCAATGCAGATACCTCGAGCTTTGGCAAGCTGAAATAGGACTCGAACAATCCGGCCTGACAGAGGGGTCAAGCCCGGACCGATACATAGGTAATCCCCGCGGCCGTCAGCGGACACGGGTGCTTCTGCGTCCGCCACCCCTCCCGCACCAGCGTCTCCAGCAGATATTCCTCGCGGAACGCCAATTCCAGCCACCCCCAGCGCCGGATTGAATACACCGCGATCCCAGCCGGGTTGACGCCCCACGGGTAAGGCAGCCGCGCATCGATCGTCTCGCCGGCCAGCACCAGCTTGCCGCCCGGCTTGAGCCGGTCCACGACCAAGCGAAGCAGCCGCTGGTGGTCGTCGCAATGGTGGAACGCCTCGTAGAACAGAACTGCGTCGAACTTTTCAGCGACATCGGCCAGGGAAAAGAAGTCGCCCTGGCGCAGGTCGATCTCCACCCCGGTCCGCTCGGCCCGGCCGCGCACGAGTTCCAGGAAGCGCGGCTCGATGTCGATCGCCGTCACCGCGTAGCCCATCTGCGCCAGGTGCAGGGCGGTGTTGCCCCACCCGACGCCGAGCTCCAGGATCGAGGCGCCGGCCGGCAGGTCCATGGCGCGGATGATGTAGCCGATCGCCATCAGCTGGTCGCCCACGGTCGCGGCGCTTTGGGTGCTGTAGGGGAACGGGCGCAGGATGTGCCCGGGCACGTCGAACACCGATGCCTCGTTGGCCAGCGCGTAGTCCTTGCCGGCGATGATGCGATACATCTCCATCTGGTGGGCACGGTATTCGGCACCCCACGGGTCCTCGACGCCGGCCGCCGGGATGTTCATCCAGAAGCCATCCAGCACCACCCGCAACGCGTCGTCCGACGTCTTTTCGGCCAGCACCGCCTCGGCCAGCTTAGCATCAAGTTCAGCCACCGAGGTTACCGGCACCCCAGGATATCGGGGTGGCGCCTCCGTCGCCTTCGCAACCCGGCTGAGCATGGGGCGGACGCGACGCAGCACGCGGCTAAGGATATGCATCGGAGCGCCCTGTAACTGATCGGCGGCCGGGCCTACTCCGCCGCCTGGCGCATCGATATCCGGCCCAACGCCGCCGCATATTCCGCCTTAAGCCGTGCCACAAGCGCGCCCGCCGGCACCACGCCCTTGACCGCCCCGATGCCCTGGCCCGAGCCCCAGATGTCCTTCCACGCCTTGTTGCTGCCCTGCGAGAAATTCATCGCCGTCGGATCGGAGGTCGGCAGATTATTGACATCGAGCCCGGCGCGGGTCAGCGAAGGCTTCAAATAGTTGCCATGCACGCCGGTGATCAGGTTGGTGTAGACGATGTCGTCGGACACGCTGTCCACGATCATCTGCTTGTATTCCGCGCTCGCGTTGGCCTCCTCGGTAGCGATGAACGCCGACCCGACATAGCCGAGGTCGGCCCCCATCGCCTGCGCCGCCAGGATGGCGCCCCCGGTCGCGATCGCCCCCGACAACGCGATCGGCCCGTCGAACCACTCCCGTATTTCCTGGATCAGCGCGAACGGCGAGATGGCACCGGCATGGCCGCCGGCCCCCGCCGCCACCGCGATCAGCCCGTCGGCACCCTTCTCGATCGCCTTGTGGGCGAAGAAGTTGTTGATGATGTCGTGCAGCACGATTCCGCCGTAGCTGTGGATCGCCTCGTACACATCGGCCCGCGCGCCCAGCGAGGTGATCACGATCGGCACCTTGTATTGAACGCACATAGCCACATCATGGTCGAGCCGGTCGTTCGACCGATGCACGATCTGGTTGACCGCGAACGGCGCTGACGGCGCCTCCGGATGGCGCCGGTCGTACTCGGCCAGGGTGTCGGTGATGCGCGCCAGCCAATCGCCGAGCACCGGGCCCGGCCGCGCGTTCAGCGCCGGGAACGAGCCCACGATCCCCGCCTGGCACTGGGCGATGACCAGGTCGGGGTTGGAGATGATGAACAGCGGCGAGCCGATCGCCGGCAGCGACAGGTGGCTCAGAATCGGCGGCAGGGACATTTTTCGTATTCCATTGTTGAACAAACCGTAACCGTATTTGCGTTCGCGTCCAACGAGTTCCAACACGCGGCGTTGACCGGCCCCGGCCATGCCCCCAATCTACATCAAAGGCTACGCACCAACCGCCGTATGGGAGTTGTCCATGGATCTGAACTTCACCGAGTCCGAACTCGCGTTCCGCGCCGAGGCCCGGCACTTCTTCCGCACCGAAATCCCCGAGGCCACCCGCAAGAAGGTCGAGGACGGGCTGGAGCTGACCAAGCAGGAAATCGTCGACCAGATGCGCATCCTCAACGCGCGCGGCTGGGCGGTGCCGAACTGGCCGGCCGAATGGGGCGGCCAGGCCTGGAGCCCGGTCGAGCTCTATCTCTACCAGGACGAGATGCAGCAGGCCTGCGTGCCCGGACCGCTGGCCTTCAACGCCTCGATGGTCGGCCCGGTGATCGCGCAGTTCGCCAGCGAGGAAATGAAGCAGCGCTTCCTGCCGCAGACCGCGAACATCGACATCTGGTGGGCGCAGGGCTTTTCCGAGCCGGGTGCGGGCTCCGACCTCGCCTCGCTCCGCACCACCGCCAAGAAGGAAGGTGACCACTATGTGGTCAATGGCCAGAAGACCTGGACCACGCTCGGCCAGCACGCCGACTGGATTTTCTGCCTCGTGCGAACCGACCCGGCGGCCAAGAAGCAGGAGGGTATCTCCTTTCTGCTGATCGACCTGAAAACCCCCGGCATCACGATGCGCCCGATCGAGCTGATCGACGGCAGCGTCGAGGTCAACGAGGTCTTCTTCGACGACGTCGTGGTGCCCGCCGGCAACCTGGTCGGCGAGGAGAACAAGGGCTGGGATTATGCAAAATTCCTGCTCGGCAACGAGCGCACGGGGATCGCCCGCGTCGGCCAGTCCAAGGCGCAGGTGCGCCGCATCAAGCAGCTGGCGACGGTGGAGCGCGCCGGCGAGGGCCGCGTGATCGACGACATAAGATTCCAGGAGAAGCTCGCCGCGGTCGAGGTCGAGCTGAAGGCGCTGGAGATGACCCAGCTTCGCGTCGTCGCCGAGGACCGCCGCGCCTCCAAGGGCAAGCCCAACCCGGCCTCCTCGATTCTCAAGATCAAGGGTTCCGAAATCCAGCAGCACCTCACGGAGCTGGTGATGGACGTCGTCGGCCCGTACGTGATGGCGGCGCAGTCGTGGGAGGCAGGCGACAACGAGCCGGCGATCGGGCCGGAGGACGCGACCACCGCCGGTGCCGAGTACTTCAACACCCGCAAGGTCTCGATCTACGGCGGCTCCAACGAGATCCAGCACAACATCATCGCCAAGGCCATCCTGGGCCTCTAGTAAGGCGGGTCCAGGAGCGCTTCTCCTGGCGGGTCCAGGGCAGAGCCCTGGCCTTCTTCTCTTTGGGGGCAATCCATGGACTTCGACCTGAACGACGACCAACGCCTTCTGAAAGACAGCGTGGATCGCCTGGTCGCCGACACCTACGCCTTCGAGGCCCGCAAGAAGATGATGGCAGAGCCGGACGGCTGGAGTCGCACGGCCTGGGCCAAGCTCGCGGAGCTCGGTTTGCTTGGATTGCCCTTCGCCGAGGAATATGGCGGCTTTGGCGGCGGCCCGGTTGAGACCATGCTGCTGATGCAGGCATTCGGCCGCGGCTTGGTGCTGGAACCGTATTTCGCGACGGTTATCCTGGGCGGCGGCCTGGTCGACAGCCTGGGCTCTCCCGAGCAGAAGAAGGAAATCCTAACTGCTGTCGCGGCCGGCACCCGCCTGCTGTCCTTCGCCCATGTCGAGCGCAGCTCGCGCTACAACCTGGCCGATGTCACCGCCACGGCAAAGTCGAACGGCGCTAGCTATGTCATCGACGGCCAGAAGTCCGTCGTGCTGCACGGCGACTGCGCCGATCAGCTGCTGGTCACGGCAAGAACCGCCGGCGGCCGTTTCGACGGCAATGGCATCGGCCTGTTCCTCGTTGACGCCAGTGCTCCCGGCGTCACCCGGCGCGGCTATCGGACGCAGGATGGCCTGCGAGCCGCCGAAATCACCTTCGCCAACGCCCGCGCCACGGCGGTCGGCGATCCCGCCAACGCCCTGCCCCAGATCGAGCACGTTGTCGATCGCGCCATCGCCGCACTCTGCGCCGAGGCGGTCGGTGCCATGGAGGCAATGCAGGAAATCACCCTCGACTACATCAAGACCCGGAAACAGTTCGGCCGCGCAATTGGCGAGTTCCAGGTCATCCAGCACCGCTCAGTGGACATGCTGGTGGCGGTGGAACAGGCCCGCTCGATGGCCCTGTTCGCAACCGTCATGGCCGACGAACCCGACCCTAGGGAACGCGCCCGCGCCATCTCCGCCGCCAAGGTCCAGATCGGCCGGTCGGCCCGCCATGTCGGCCAGGAATGCATCCAGCTGCACGGCGGCATCGCCATGACCAACGAATACAAGGCCGGCCACTACTTTAAGCGCACGACAATGATCGACAAGCTGTTCGGCGATGCGGATCAGCATCTTACCGCTTTGGCAAAGCTTGGCGGACTTTTCGGGCGCGCTGCATAAGCAAGCATGGGGCTCCGCGCCCCAAACCCCCCGCCCGGGAAGCGCCCGGGAGCGCATCCATTCAGGGAGATCTTTCCTGTCTGGGAAGGACACTGGGCATTGAGGGGTGAAATCTCTCCATCGTCTCAGCGCATGGTTTCGGTGCGGGTTTCCCATCAGACGATTGCGTTGCCAATTTAGACATGTTGCCTGCGGTGCTTGGTGACAGTATGGGCCCTGCCGTCGGCGACTGTGATTGCTGCATTAGGTTAGTATAACAATTGCCCAATGTCAGACGCAATCGAATCCGTAGGATGGGTGAGCCCTTGCGCTACCCATCACCCAACACCCCAACCAAATCAGTATCCAAAACGAACCGCAAGGCAGCCAAACACCTCCATCCCAAACAATTCGATATATCAAAATAGTTCTTGTAATCGACCTAACTAAGATATATCTATCATTCCAAGGTTAGATATATCTTTAACCCCTCACCCGCTACCCAACGAGAGAAAACATGTTCAGACATCACTCCCACCGCGACCGCGACCAATGCAATTCAAGAACCTTCGGCCCCAGGGGTGACACCCAACGGGCCGACTCCCACCGCGGCGAGGGCAGCCGTGGCGGCGCTGGGCGCTTCGGCGGCCGTGG
>JANXRT010000294.1 GCA_025356735.1 Acetobacteraceae bacterium
CAAATATCGTGCCACCTAACAATTCCAGTTGGTTACGTTTCCCATCCGAGTAAAGTGTAAAGAATTCCGACATTTGGGGAGGCGGCGGAAGCCTGCGTCTCTGGATCCTGTTCCCGGCTCATCTGTCAATCAGCACCCGACTGAAACCCTGCCAGAAAGCGGAATAAAACATTATGACTATTGAAAGCCCTGACCAAGCTCGTCACGGATGGCGTCGTGCCGAATGGCAGCGGATGCTCGGAATGCGGCCCGAGATGCTGAGCGCGGCGCTGAAGGCCACTGCCGTAGTCGCGCCCAACGAGCGAATGCGGCGTGGCCGAACCGTTGCGGGTGGGCGGCGCTCAAGGAGTGGCACCTGCCAAGGGCAAGGGGCCACCCAAGGCGTTGGACGAGGTAATCAGAACCGATAGCCACCGCCTATTGGCAGCCGCCTATTGCCTGGCCACCCCGGCGCGGCGGCACAAGATGCCAGCGGTGCAGATCTTACATCGGCCCTATCCAACTGTAGAGGGCGGTCCAATTCCAGGCCACTCAAACGCCGTTTACGCCAGCTTCTAGCCTTCCACGTTTCGACGCCGAACGTCCTGTAAGAAGTTGTGAAGACTGGCATTCGGTAGGTCTGCGGCACTGGCAGAGTGCCGCCGGACTGGCCTGGTTTTACTCCGCCCCGTGGCCTGGAATTGGACCGCCCTGTACACTCCGCCTCATAGGTCTCGAGAGTCTCCGGCTTGGCTTGCCCCTTCAGCACCATCGCCAGCTTCCAGGCGAGATCCACCATGTCCTGCATGCCGGTGTTGATTCCTTGCGCCCCGGCCGGGCTTTGGATATGCGCGGAATCGCCACCGAGGAAGACCCGCCCCACACTCATGGTGTGGACCATCCGGCTGTTGATGCGAAACCAGGAACTCCAGCTCATGTCGTGAAAGCGCGCCGGAATGTGCGAGCGCTGGTCATAAAGCTTCTGCAACTCGCCGATCGAGGGTGTCGTGTCTTTGGTAGTGGGTGGAGCGGCCTCTATTTCGACCGGACACCTGGCGCAACCTGAGGACCTAGGCTTACGCCTAGGCATGCGTCTATGCCCAATGATCCGATGCGCGTTGAAATCAGCACCAGCCGCGAGTGTCGACGGCGCTGCAGTGCCGAACGCAAACTGGCTTTGGTCGAGGAAACCCTGCACCCTCCGCAGGTTTCCACTGGCTTTGCCAGCGGAACCTTGCCTGCTCCGCCCGGCATGATGGTCTCGGCCGTGGCTCGTCAGCACGGTGTCTCGCCCAGTTTGTTGTTCAGATGGAGACAGCTGATGTCCCAGGGCGGTCAGGTTGCCGTCAGCCGACGAGGATGTCGTCGCGATGAGGCGAGCGCGTGAGCTCGAACAGCGGGTGCGTGAACTCGAACGCCTGCTCGGGCGCAAAACGCTGGAAGTCGAGGTGCCCAAGGAAGCCTTAACCGCCGCTCGGGGAAAAAAGCCCGTCTGGCAGTTGCCGTCGCAGCTACGGGACGGTTCCCGGTGAAGGTCGTGGCCGACATCCTGGGCGTTGCACGCTCCAACCTTGTCGAGCAGCTGGCAGGCGGCGCCCGGCGCCGCGGTCGCTACCATCGTGAAGGCGACAACGAGTTGCTGGCGGCCATCCGTCCGCTGACGGACGCCCGGCCGACCTACGGCTATCGCCGGATCACCGCGCTGCTGAACCGCGCCCGCCGCGCGGCCGGGGCCGCGCCGATCACCCACAAGCGGGTCTACCGCCTGATGGCGCAAGGCCGCCTGCGGCTCCAGCCGCACGTCGGCACCCGGCTGGTCCGGGCGCATGAGGGCAGCGTTATCGCTCTGGCTTCCAATCAGCGCTGGCGTCCAATCAGCGCTGGCGTCCAATCAGCACTGGTCGTCCGACGGGCTGGAGATCGATTGCTGGAACGGCGAGGTGGTGCGGGTCGTGTTCGCCATCGACACCTGTGACCGTGAGATCATCGCCTGGCAGGCCAGCACCGGTGGCATCCGCGGCGAGATCGTGCGCGACCTGATGCTCGCCTGCGTCGAAAGCCGGTTCGCTGCTCTGCGGGCGCCCTGGCCCGTGCAGTGGCTGGCGGACAATGGACCGGCCTACATTGCCTGCGACATGTTGGACTTCGCCACGTCGCTCTCCCTCGTGCCCTGCTTTACACCGGTGCGAAGCCCAGAAAGCAACGGCGTCAGCGAGGCATTCGTGAAAACCCTGAAGCGCGACTACACCCGCATCCAGCCTCGCCCAGATGCCCTCACTGTTTTGCAGCAGCTGCCCGCCTGGATCGAGGATTATAACGAAAACCACCCACACAGTGGCTTGCGGATGTGCTCACCACGTGAATTCATCCGTAGCCAATCGCAACCAGCCTCGTGTCCGGTTTAATAGGGGCAACTCCAGCCACCTCCGTGCGCCAACAGCGGTCAGCTTCTACTTATCGTGTCTGACCTCTCATTGCGAAAAGTGGAGGATTTGCAATAGCCGACGCCGGAAACAGAGGGGCCTACCCGTGCAGGAAGCGTCGCAGCGCTTCGCGAGTATCGTGCTCGGCTTGCCGGGTCACGCGGGCATGCGTCGCACGATAGAAGCCGTGATAAGCCCGCGGATACACGTGGAGTTCAACCGGCACTCCGGCGCGGCTCAGTCGATCCGCATAGGTCAGATTTTCTTCGAGGAAGAGATCAAGGCCGCCGACCGAAATGTAGGTTGGAGGCAAGCCCGACACATCCGCTGCTCGCGCCGCCGCCGCATATGGCGAGACGCCGGCCGAGCCCGGCTCCTCGCCGAGCAGCGAGCGCCAGCCGAAATAGTTGTTCGCCTGCGTCCAGACGAATTCGCCGACGCAAGGATGCAGGTCCTTGCGCACCGCCGTTCGGTCGTCGATCATCGGATAGATCAGATGCTGGAAGGCGAATTTCGGTCCCTGCCGGTCGCGGGCGTAAAGTGCCGCGGCCGCCGCGAAACCGCCGCCGCCGCTTTCGCCCTTGATGCCGATGCGGGCGGGATCAAGCCCAAGCCCGGCGGCGTTCGCGTGCAACCAGGCGAACACCGAGTAGATGTCCTCCAGCGGCGCCGGATGCGGCGCTTCCGGGGCGAGGCGATGATCCACGGAATAGATCGCGCATCTCAGCTCCGACGCGAGGAGCCTGTTCTCCACATCCTTCATTTCCGGCGCGCCCATCACAAAGCCCCCGCCATGGATGTGCACGATAGCGGGAAGCGGATCATCAGACCTGGCCGGGCGATAGGTCAGAACCCGGATCGGTTGCGCGTCAAACGCACTCTCGACGTGGACCTCGCTTGTCGCGACATCGGGCAGATCCGGTTTCACGGCGGAGCTCAGCAACGCGAGCGCATCGGCGCGACGCCGCGTCAAGGTTTCTGCGGTTAGCGGCACCTGTGGCCAGAGCGCGAGCGCTTCGCGCAATTCGGGATCAATAAGTTCGATTGTGCTCATGGTTGGCAGCGGGGTCCGTTTGAGGCAGAGCAAAACGGTATGGCAGCGACGGCCTGGCGACAAGTCAGCGTAGGTTTCGCCTGCCTATAGATCAGCGGGACCGGGCCAGAGTGCTGGCGACAGGCAGGGAGCCATCCATGGCAGACATGCTGGGGATTGATCACGTCGCCTTTGCCGCCGCCGACCTGGAGGCGACCTGCGCGTTCCACGATCGGTTGTTTGGCGCCCGAACGCATCTGAATTGTGCCCTAAACGGGAAAAGCCTGGTTCGCCAGATCGCGCTGGGCGGCGCGCTGCTTAGCATCCACCAAGTGGGGAACGGGCTCGAACGGGCCACGCAACAGCCAACGGTTGGCGGCGCGGATATCTGCCTGCGGTGGTCCGGGACCATCGAGGGCGCAGCCGATCTGCTGCGGGTACATGGGATCGCGATCGTCGATGGGCCGTCACGGCGTCGCACCGCCGATGGACCGTCACGGCGTCGCACCGCCGATGGGCTTCCGGCTCTTTCCATCCATTTCCGGGATCCGGACGGCAATCTCCTGGAGCTCATGGCGGCGGACGAGAGTGCGTTGGATAAATGCGATTGCCCCCGCAAGTCGCCCCGCGGCAATTGACGGCGGTACGACAATCTGACGATCATCGGAGTGGATCGATACCAGAAGAACGAAGAAGGGCTCCGACGTGGAAACCCTGGGCGAGGAACCCGCCAGTTCCTGTTTCCACGTAAAGCCAGCCCATCCGCCAAGCCGCTGAAATAAGACGAATTCAATCGTTAAATAGGCATTGTGAGGGAGCGACAACGTGGGACAGCTTGAAAAACGCACCATGGCCAAGGTTTCGGCGCGGCTGATCCCCTTCCTCATCCTGTGCTACTTCGTGGCCTATCTCGACCGGGTCAATCTGGCCTTCGCCGCACTCGAGATGAACAAGGACCTGGCCTTCTCCGCCACCGTCTACGGCACCGGAGCGGGGATCTTCTTTCTCAGCTACTTCCTGCTGGAAACGCCTTCGAACCTGGTGCTGGTGCGCGTCGGCGCACGCCGCTGGATCGCGCGCATCATGTTCACCTGGGGCATCCTGTCCGGCTGCATGGCGCTCGTTTCCAGTGAAACGGGATTCTACGTCGTCCGCTTCCTGCTCGGCGCGGCCGAGGCCGGGTTTTTCCCCGGCATCATCTTCTATCTCACGCTGTGGTTTCCCGCGGCCTACCGCGGCCGGATCATCGGCATGTTCATGGCCGCGATCCCGCTCTCGGCGGTGGTCGGCGCCCCGCTCTCCAGCCTCCTGCTGTACCTCGACGGCGGCTTCGGCCTCAGGGGTTGGCAATGGATCTTCATCCTGGAGGCGATCCCCGCGGTCATCCTCTCCGTCGTCGTCTATTTCTACCTGACCGAAAAGCCCGCGGATGCCAAATGGCTCGCCGCCGACGAGCGCGACTGGCTGATCGCCCGCCAGGAGAACGAGCGGGCCCACCGGGAGGCGGTGGAGAACCACAGCGTGCTCCAGGCACTGACCAACCCGAAGGTGCTGGCGCTGGGCGTCGTCGGCATCTCGATCGCCTACTCGATCTACGCCCTGGCCTACTTCCTGCCGCAAGTGGTCAAGGCCTTCGGCGTGACCAACATGCAGACCGGGCTGATCACCGCCATCCCGTTCGCGGTCGGCACGATCGGCATGGTCTGGTACGGCAGGCGTTCCGACCGGCTGCTGGAGCGGCGCAGCCACGCGGCGATCGCCTTGCTGCTCACCGGCCTCGGCATCGCCGCCGCCGCGGTGATCGACGATCCCTATATAAAGATGGCCTGGCTCTGCCTCGCCGGCTTCGGTGCCTTCGCCGTGCTGCCGGCGTTCTGGGCGATGCCCACCGCGTTCCTGTCCGGCAGCGCGGCGGCGGCGGGCATCGCCTTCATCAACTCGATCGCCAATATCTCCGGCTTTGTCGGCCCGATGATCATCGGGCGCATCAAGGATGCCACCGGCAGCTTCAGCGGCGGCTTCCTTGTCGTCGCCGGGATCAGCGTGGTCGCGGCAATCGTGATGCTGTGCGTCGGCCATGAAAAAGCGCTGGAACAAATGCCCGCATCCGGCGGCGAGCTACTGCCGGGCGCGATCCGGGTCGAGTAGCGAATGGCCGGTAGCGAAAGGTCCCTGGTCACAGGGTCACGAGCGCGAGCCCCATGGTATCGCCGCGGTCAAGGGCGGTAACCGTCGGCGCGATCTGGTCGGTGACCATGGCGCGAAAGTCCCGGCGGCCGTTCTGGAACCATTCAATGAACATATCGATCAGCCTTGTCAGGTTAGCAGCCTCGGTCGGACCGTGGCAGCTTGGCTGGCATGGCGACGTCCTCCCATCCCCACTGCGGCTTCCGCTTTCCGGCCGAGGTGATCCAACATGCGGTCTAGCTCTACCACTGCTTCAGCCTGAGCCTGCGCGATGTCGAGACCATCTTGGCCGTCTGCGGCGTGGTGGTGTCCTTTCAGAGCATCCGGGAGAGGGGCTTGCGCTTCGGTCGGGTGTTTGCCAACGCGCTGAAGCGGTGCAGTCCACAGCCGGGCCATAAGTGGCACCTCGAAGAGGTGTTCATCCACATCCGGGGCAAGCGGCACTACCTTTGGCGCGTGGTGGACCAGCATGGAAACGTGCGGCAGTGGGCGCTCAGTTTCGGCTGACGGGCATCTGCAGCAGCTGGCCTTCGAGTTGCACGGGCCGCATGGATCTGCCCGGGGGACGATCCATCAGGAAGGCTGCAAGGAAGTCCCCGCGATGCCGACCGAAGAGTGACGTTGAGGCCGGAGATACCTGCGCCGACGTTGTCGGCGGCCTTGGCGGCACGGCCGCGCGTAGCCGTCCGCGTGACGGCTACGCGCGGATCATCGGGCACCCGCCATCGGCCAACGGGCGAAACGCCTCCTCCGCCGGGGTTGTCGCCAGCAGCGCGTAGACATCCCCGGCATAGCGACTTTCTTCCGGCTTCTTGACCCGGAACAGGTAGGCAGGATGGATCTTGCGCCCGTCCTCGCGGATCGAGCCGGAACCGAAGCAGTCGTCATCCGTCGGCATCCGCTTCATCGCGGCCACCGTCGCCCGGCCCGACCTTTTCGCGGGCGCCGCGCCAAGTTGCGCCACCACCTTGAGGTAGTGCGCCAGCGCCGAGTAGCTGCCGGCCTGGTCCATGTTGGGAAACACGCCGGCCGCCACCGCTGGGCGCATCCGCTGCGTGAAGGCACGGGTGCGGTCGTTCAGGTCCCAGTAGAAGTTCTCGGTCAGCACCAGCCCCTGAGCGGTCGGCAGCCCCATCGCGATCACGTCGTTGACGAAGCAGGCCAGCGCCGCCAGCGTCATCGTCCGGTCGATGCCGAACTCGCGTGCCTGCTTGACGCAGTTGACGAAGTTCGACCCGGCGGCGGCGAAGCCGAGCACCTTGGCGCCGCTCGCCTGCGCCTTGAGCAGGTAGGCCGAGAAGTCGTGCGTGTCGGGAAACGGGAACAGCGCCGAGCCGACCACCTTGCCGCCCGCCGCCTCGATGAACTTCGTCGTGTCGGCCTGCGCCGTGTGGCCGAACGTGTAGTCGGCGGTGATGAAGAACCAGCTGTCGCCGCCACCCTTGACCACCGCGGTCGAGGTTGAATGCGGGATGTTCCAGGTGTCCAGCGTCCAGTGCACGGTGTTGGCGTTGCACGCCTTGCCGGTCAGCACCGAGGTGCCGGCGCCGGTGTTGAGATGGACCTTGTCCAGCTCGGCCGTGATGTTGGTGCAGGCCAGCGCCACTGCCGAGCTGTCGACGCCCAGGATCATGTCCACTCCGCCGCGGTCGAACCATTCCCGCACCACGCCGACCGCGATGTCGGGCTTGTTCTGATGGTCGGCGACCAGCATCTCGACCGCGATGCCGGGGTTGGTCCTGGCGAACTCGGCGATCGCCTGGCGCGCGCAGGAGACGCCGACGGGGCCGGTCACGTCGCGATACGGCCCGGACATGTCGGTGAGCATGCCGACGCGGATGGTGGCGTTTTCCTCCGCCCGGGCGTGGCGTAGGGGAACAAGGGCGGTCGCAGTCGCCATCACGGCGCGCCGGCTTATTGTCATGACGTTTCCCCTGTTCGTTGCGGTCAGAGTAGCGGTTGGGCCGGGTGAGACAAGGCCGGGAGTCGGCCTATGCCATCCTGATTGACAAAAACGCCGCACGGGATTGGGGTGATCCCAGCAAAGCAGTCGAAGGACAGCAGCCATGCCGGACGATCACTCGCCAGCGGAACGCCACCTCGGCAATGCCATTCCCGCCGCGGAATGGGACGTTCGCGTGCAGCTCGCCGCCGCCTACCGGCTGGTCGACCACCATGGCTGGACCGAGCAGATCTACGGCCACCTGACCGCCCGGGTGCCCGGCCCCGAGGACCATTTCCTGATCAATCCCTGGGGCCTCAACTACGACGAGGTCACCGCCTCCAACCTGGTCAAGATCGACCTCGACGGCCGCGTCGTCGCCGGCGGCGAGCACGCCGTCAACTTCGCCGGCTTCATCATCCACTCGGCCATCCACATGACCCGGTCGCACGAGAACCTGGTGGTGATGCACACCCACACTCGCGCCGGCATGGCGATCGCCGCGATCAAGGAAGGGCTGCAGCCGGTCTCGATGTTCGCCACCGTGTTCCACAACCGGATCGGCTACCACGATTACGAGGGCGCCTCGCTGTATCCCGACGAGCGGCAGCGTATTGTGGCGTCGCTCGGCCCACACAAGGCGATGATCCTGAAGAACCATGGGCTGCTGGTGGTCGGGAAAACGGTGCCGGAATGCTTCCTGCGGCTGTACCGGCTGGAGCGCGCCTGCCAGGTCCAGCTCGATGCCGCCGCCGCCGGCACGCTGGACCTGGTATCGACGGAAATCGCCGACCGGTCGGCGTCCGATCTCGACGGCTACCAGGGCATGCAGCCGAGGCCGGAGGGCGAGATCGAGTTTTCTGCCTTGATGCGGAAGCTGGATCGGGCCGATTCAAGCTATCGGCGTTGAGTCTGGCGCTGCAGGCGATGTCTCTGTCTTAGGCGGCGCTTGCCGGCAGGTCGGCCTGGGGAGGCTCGGGTCTGCCCAGAACCAGGTCCGACGCCTTCTCGGCAATCATCAGCGTGGTGGCGTAGGTGTTGGCCGACACGATGGCCGGCATGATGGACGAGTCCGCCACGCGCAGTCCGTCCAGCCCGTGATCCTTCGAAGCCCGCATCAGAAACGATAGAGCGCCCGCGCGGTCTCGTTGATGGCCTGGCGATCGGCCTCGCGCGGGACCCACGACACATACTGGTCCAGCACCTGCCGGTAGCTCACCTTGTGCGAAAAATCGGTGAACGGGCAGTCGCTGCCCCATACCAGGCGCTGCGGCCCGCCCGCCGACAGCAGCACCGCCGCCAGGGGTGCCGGGTCGCAGCCGATGCGGAAGCCGCCGGATAGCTTCACCCAGGTGCGGCCGGTGTCGAAGGCGCGCAGCAGGGCCTGGAAGCCCTGGCACTCCGCCCCCATCGCGGGGTCCGGCCGGCCGAAGTGATCGACCACGAGGTTGACCGGCGAGGCCGTCAGCGCCGGCAGCACGGCGGCAAGACGCTGGCCCTCGATGTGCAGGTGCGCGTGCCACCCGATATCGGCGAGGCGGCGCAGGAAGCGCACCCAGGGGTAGGAAGTGAAGTCCGGCAGCGTGCCGGCGCCGCGCAGCGACAGCCTCACCCCGATCGCACGGTCGGCGTCCATCGGCTTCAGGATGTACGGATCGGTCTCGGGATCCAGGATCACGCTGGTCTTGAACCGCGGCCGGTCGCGGATCGCGGCGAGCGTGTAGTCGTTGTAGGTGCCGAGGAAGCTGGGTGCGGCGATCACCGCATGCCGGACTCCGTGGCGGTCCAGGATGGCCTCGTATTCGTCGATCTCGAAATCGTGCAAGGGCGTGGTGAGCCTGCCCGGCGCCATCGGCAGGTCGCGGCGGAAGACGTGGGAATGCGCGTCGAGGGTGGGCATCGCTGCGGGAGTCGCCATGACGCTCGGGTCTCCGGTCAGGCCGTGTAGGGGATCGCCGAAGTGGCGGGGAAGCCGACGCCGAGGCTCTCGGCCTCCTGGCGCAAGGCGGCGATTTCGGCGTCCGGCAGCTCGATGCCGGTTACGGCGCGCGCCGCCTCCTTGCGGGCTTCGGGCTCGCCGGCGACCAGGATCTCGTCGGAGCCCGCCGCCCGCCGCCCGCCCCACGGAGGCATGGAAACGGAGGCGTTGGTGAACACCATCGCCATGTGGCCGGCCCGGATCGCCTTCAGGATATAGGTCGCAGCCATGCCGAAATGGTTGCTGTGGCGCACCGAAGCCAGGCCGATGCCGTACTCGGCGGCCATCGCCAGCGCCTCGTCCATCGCGCGGGTGGCGACCACGAAGCCGAAGCCGTTGTCGCCGTCCACCGAGGCCGCGACCGGCGTCACTCGGTCGATCGCGATGGCGGGCCGCGGTTTGATCAATCCCAGCCGCACCCGGTTCAGGTAGTGCGGCAGCCGCACCACGCCGTGCGTCTCGACTCCGCGCAGGTCGGCCTCGACCAGGCAGCGCGCGATGATGGCGGCGTCATCGTCTGGCACGTCGTGCGTGACCAGCATGTCCCGGCAGACGCGCCGCAGGTCGTCGGCGCGGATGAACTTCTTGCCCGGTGTGGCTGGCGCCATGGTTGCTTCCTTCGACGGCATCTGACTGCGACGGCCGGCACGCCGATCAGGCCGCCGCGATGTCCTCGTTGGCCGCGAACTCGGCGCTTTCGATTGAGGAGGCGGCGCTGCGGTGCTCCGGGTAGGGCAGCCCGATATGGTGGCGCAGCGTGCGTCCCTCGTATTCCGTGCGGAACAGCCCGCGCCGCTGCAGCTCGGGCACCACCAGCTCCACGAACTCCTCCAGGCCCGTCGGGAACACGGGCGGCAGGATGTTGAAGCCGTCGGCGCCATAGCCCTCGAACCAGGCCTCCATCTCGTCGGCGACCTGGGACGGCGTGCCGATGATGACGTTGTGGCCGCGGGCGACGGCCACCTGCAGGTAAAGCTGCCGCAGGGTCAGGTTGTCGCGCCGGGCGGTGCGCAGGATGACCTCGGTGCGGCCCTTTGCGCCATCATGCTCCGCAAGCTCGGGCAGCGGCTCGTCCAGCGGATACATGGAAGCGGCAAATACAATCCAGCCACGGATCTCCCGTTTATCCGACCCGGAGTGCAGATGGTCGGATGTTGTCCTAGGATCATGCAGCCCGCGTGAAAGCCTGCTGTCCGGCAGCCGGAAGGCGGTAAAAGTCTTTGCGAAAGCAGGAGGCGTTTCCATGACCGAACTGTCGCAGCTGATCCACAACAACGTGCGCCGGCGGATCGCCGACGGCGAGGTCGCCGTGTCGATGATCGTCCGGCTGGTGCAATCGATCGAGATCGCCAACATCGCCAAGGCCTGCGGCTTCGACTCCCTCTACATCGACCTCGAGCACAGCTCGTTCTCGCTCGAGACGACCTCGCAGATCTGCATGGCGGCGCGGGAGACGGGGGTGACGCCGTTCGTCCGCGTTCCCGCCTACGGGGCGGAATATGTGTCGCGCGTGCTGGATGGCGGCGCCTTGGGAGTGATCGCGCCGCACATCTCCGGGGCGGCCGACGCCGAGCGCGTCGTCCGCCACGCCCGCTTCCCGCCCGCCGGCAACCGCTCGGTCTCCGTCGGCACGCCGCATCTGCGCTTCCGCCCGTGGCCGATGGAAGAGGCGCGCCGGGTGCTGAACGAGGAGACCACGGTCGTCGCGATGATCGAGACGCCGGATGCCGTGGCGAAGGCCGAGGAAATCGCGGCGGTGGAGGGCGTGGACATCCTGATGATCGGCACCAACGATTTGTGCGCCAAGATGGGGATCGACGGGCAGTTCGAGCACGAGAAGGTCAAGGCGGCCTATCGCCGCGTGATCAACGCCTGCCGCAGGCACGGCAAGGCAGCAGGCATCGGCGGGTTGGCGGGCAGGCCGGCGCTGATGGCGGAGTTCGTGGCGGCGGGCGCCCAATATGTCTCGTCCGGCGCCGATCTCAGCTTCATCCTGGCTTCCGGCACCGCGCGGGCGAAGGAGATCCGGGCCATGAAGGCGAGCCCCACGCGCTGAAGCGACCGATGGCGGATCGAAGCCGACATGGTGCATGGATCAGCTTATTGATGCTGGAAAGCCAGTTGGCATAGGAAAGACGCTTGTTACTACCCCCGGATCTCTCCCTTGCCGTTCAAGCTGAACCAGGATCGCCGCCACCACATCCCGC
>JANXRT010000324.1 GCA_025356735.1 Acetobacteraceae bacterium
TGCGCCACCGGCGTGTGTTTCACCCGCGACCCATCGACGGGAGAGAACATCTTCTACGGCGAGTACCTGGTCAACGCGCAGGGCGAGGATGTGGTCGCCGGCATCCGCACGCCGCAGCCGATGGCCAACCTGCGCGCCAAACCGGGCGAACTACCAATGGAGCAGGCGATGCCGGCGGCCTATGCCGAGTTGATGACGGTGCGCGAAAAACTCGAACGCCACTACCTCGACATGCAGGACATCGAGTTTACGGTGCAGCAGAACAAGCTGTACATGCTGCAGACGCGCAACGGCAAACGCACCGCCGCGGCCAGCCTGCGCATCGCCGTCGACATGGCCAATGAGGGGCTGATCGACCGCACCGAGGCGATCAAGCGGGTCAACCCGTCGTCTCTCGACCAGCTGTTGCATCCGATGCTTGACCCCAAGGCCGCGCGCACCGTCATTTCCAAGGGCCTGCCGGCCAGCCCGGGCGCCGCCTGCGGCGCCGTGGTGTTCAACGCCGACGAGGCGGAAATCCGCGCCGCCAAGGGCGAGGCGGTCATTCTGGTCCGCATCGAGACCAGCCCCGAGGATATCCACGGCATGCACGCCGCCCGCGGCATCCTGACCACCCGCGGCGGCATGACCAGCCACGCCGCCGTGGTGGCGCGCGGCATGGGCCGGCCCTGCGTCGCCGGCGCCGGCGGCATCTCCGTCGACTACAACGCGCAAACCCTGTCGGCCGCCGGCCGCATCGTGCGGGCGGGCGAGACCATTACCCTCGACGGTGCCACCGGCGAGGTTTTCGTCGGCTCCGTCGCGATGATCGAGCCGGTGTTGTCGGGCGATTTCGCGACGTTGATGGAATGGGCCGACGGCGCGCGGCGGCTGAAGATCCGCACCAATGCCGAAACCCCGCTGGACGCCGAAACCGCGCGGAAATTTGGCGCCGAGGGCATCGGCCTGTGCCGCACCGAGCACAGGTTCTTCAATCCCGAGCGCATCGGCGCGGTCCGCCAGATGATCATGGCCAACGACGAGGCCGGCCGCCGCGCCGCACTTTCCCGGCTGCTGCCGTTCCAGCGCCAGGATTTCTTTGAACTCTTCACCATCATGGCCGGGCTGCCGGTGACGATCCGGCTGCTCGACCCGCCGCTGCATGAGTTTCTGCCGCATCAGGAATCCGAGCTCGCCGACGTGGCCGTGGCGCTCGGCACCGACATCGAGGCCATGCGCCGGCGCGCCGCCGAACTCGCCGAGGCCAACCCGATGCTTGGCCATCGCGGCTGCCGGCTGGGCATTTCCTACCCGGAAATCTACGAGATGCAGGCCCGCGCCATCTTCGAGGGCGCGCTGGCCGTCGCCGCCGAAACCGGCAACGCGCCGGTGCCGGAAATCATGATCCCGCTGGTCGGCGTGCGGAAGGAGCTGGAGATCACCCGGCGTCAGATCGAGAACGTCGCCAAGAAGGTATTCGCCGAGGCCGGCCGCACGTTGGAGTACAGCATCGGCACGATGATCGAGCTGCCGCGTGCCTGCATCACCGCCGACCGCATCGCCGAGGTCGCCGACTTCTTCAGCTTCGGCACCAACGACCTGACCCAGACCGTGTTCGGCCTGTCGCGCGATGACGCCGGAAAGTTCCTGCCCGACTATGTGGCGCAGGGCATCCTGCCCAAGGACCCGTTTGTCTCGCTCGACATCGAGGGCGTCGGCGCCATGGTCCGCATCGCCGCCGAACGCGGCCGCCGCACCCGCCCGGACATCAAAATGGGCATCTGCGGCGAGCATGGCGGCGACCCGGCCTCGATCGCGTTCTGCGAGTCGGTGAAACTCGACTACGTGTCGTGCAGCCCGTATCGCGTGCCCGTCGCGCGGCTGGCGGCGGCCCAGGCGGCACTCGGCGTCGGGCTTGACCGCACGGCCTGATCTTACGGAGGCTTTCCCATGCGCGCTGTTGTTCCGGTCGTGTTCGCTGCGATGTTGCTGATCTCCGGCCATGCCTCAGCACAGATCAACCCATTTGGCGGCGCGCAAGGTGTCACGCTGTCCAACGACGATTTCGCGATCATGAGCCGGGCCGCCGACAAGCTGCTCGCACGTCCGCATCTGGCCGTCGGCAGCAACGAGAGTTGGAAAAATCCCGCCACCGGCTCGACCGGCACGGTCAGTATCCAAGGCAATTTCGCGCGCAAGGCGCTGGCCTGCCACACGCTCGGCTACCAGGTTGCGCCGCGCGGCACGCCGACCGACGGGATCGCGGTGCTGGACTGGTGCAAGACCCCGCAGGGGTGGCGGATTTCCTGAAGCGCCGATAGGTTGCCGCAACCTAGTCGGGAGCGCACGATGGCCGTCAATAAGATTTTTCCGGGTGCCGCCGCGGCGCTGGCCGGCGTCATCAAGGATGGCATGACCCTGATGGCCGGCGGCTTCGGCCTGTGCGGCATCCCCTCGGCGCTGATCGAGGCGGTGAAGCAGTCGGGCGCGAAAAACCTGACCTTCATTTCCAACAACGCGGGCATCGATGATGCCGGATTGGGCGTGCTGCTGCAGACGCGGCAGATTCGCAAGATGATCAGCTCGTATGTCGGCGAGAACGCCACCTTCATGCGCCAGTACCTGGCCGGCGAGCTGGAGATCGAGTTCAACCCGCAGGGCACGCTGGCCGAGCGCATCCGGGCCGGCGGCGCCGGCATTCCCGCCTTCTACACCGCCACCGGCTACGGCACCGCGATTGCCGAGGGTAAGCCGGTGGCCGAGTTCGACGGCCGGATGTACGTCCAGGAGCGGGGCCTGGTTGCCGACATCGCCCTGGTTCACGCCTGGAAGGCCGACCCCGAGGGCAACCTGGTCTATCGCAAGACGGCCCGGAACTTCAATCCGATGATGGCCAGTGCGTCCAAAATGACAATTGCCGAAGTCGAGCACTTGGTGCCGATGGGCGAGCTGGACGGCGACCACATCGTCACCCCCGGCATTTTCGTGAAACGCATCGTTCTGCTGGACCACGTCGATAAGCGCATAGAGCAGCGCACCGTCCGAAAGCGCGAAGCCGCTTAACGTATGACGTCCAGGGCTCGGCCCTGGTGGGGTGTGGAGCTTAGCCCCAGCCTTGTTTTCTTCTTCCGCAGGAGACCGAAAATGCCCTGGACCCGAGACCAAATGGCCGCCAGAGCCGCATTGGAACTGAAGGACGGCTTCTACGTCAACCTCGGCATCGGCATTCCGACGCTGGTGGCCAATTTTGTCCCGGCCGACAAGGAGGTCTGGTTGCAGTCCGAAAACGGCATGCTTGGCATCGGCCCG
>JANXRT010000367.1 GCA_025356735.1 Acetobacteraceae bacterium
TCCCCAAGGCCGAGATCAAGGAGCGGGTCGAGCACGCGGCGCGCATTCTCGACATCACCGAGCTGCTGGGCCGCCGGCCGAAGCAGCTCTCGGGCGGCCAGCGCCAGCGCGTCGCCATGGGGCGGGCCATCGTCCGCCACCCCAAGGTCTTCCTGTTCGACGAGCCGCTCTCGAACCTCGACGCCAAATTGCGCGTCCAGATGCGCACCGAGATCAAGAAGGTCCACCAGACCGTCCGCACCACCACGGTCTACGTCACCCACGACCAGATCGAGGCGATGACCCTCGCCGACCGCGTCGTCGTCATGAACCACGGCCTGATCGAGCAGGTCGGCCCGCCGCAGGAACTTTACCACAATCCCGCCACCAAATTCGTCGCCGGCTTCATCGGCAGCCCGGCCATGAACTTCTTCAACTGCCAGGTCGCCAACATCGACGGCACCCCCTCGGTCCGCGTCAACGACCAGATAACCCTGCCGATCCCCCTGGCCCGTCGCGACCGCTACGCGCCCTTCAAGGACAAGACGATGCTGTTCGGCCTGCGCCCCGAGCACCTGACCGAATGGCACGACAACCCCAAACCCGGCATCTCCCAGGTCAACGCCCTGGTCGACGTGGTCGAGCCGATGGGCATGGAAACCCTGATCCATTTCCTGGTTGACCGCACCGAAATGTGCGCCCGCGTCGATCCCGGCACCCGCGCCGCGCCCAACCAGATGCTCCCCTTAGCCGCCGACATGAACCATATGCACCTGATGGAGCCGGAAAGCGGGCGCGTCGTGTAATAAGAAGAAGTCAAGGTTGGGGCGCTGCCCCAAACCCCGCCGGGATAGCGCCCCGGAGCGCCTTACTTCAGGACCCTCCTGGGCGGAGTCTCGTCACCGTCTCACAGCGCAATTTACCCGCCTTGTTCTCGCCGATGGTGCCCGGTCTTAATTTCCAGTCTGCCGCCACAGGACGAGCCGCGGCCGAGGCCAGCGCCGCACCCATCATGTTCACCGCCGCATGCTCGGCCCAATCGGACTGGCTGGCCGCCGCCTGATCCTTCGCCACCGCCCGCCGTGTCGCCTGCAACCGCAGCAGCGTGTTCAACGCGCTCCTCGGCTCGCGCATCATCGACATACCCTGGGCCACGCACTTCCTCGCAAGCTCCGGCCTCTCCCGCGCCTCCTGCGACAGCCGCAGGTAATCCGACGCATAGGCATCCGCCGTCACGAACTGCGCCGCCAGCCGCGCCTCGACCGCGGTCTCGGGCGCCAACCCGCCCGCCGCCGCCATCGCCGCCTGGTCCCGCCGCACCCACGCCTCCGGTTCATCCAAAGCCGGCGGCGGCAAGGTCGTCCGCAACAACAGGATAATCTCGGCAAACACCGCCGGCGGTAGCAAACGCGCCCAATCGGGTGACTTCGTGGGTTCGTCAGAGTTTATGTCCACAGAACTATGATATCGTTATTTTCAATGACCATGCAACCACAAAATTCCAATGCGCCCGGTCACTTGACCATTCAGTCACGAACCACCCGGCTCAAGCCGTTCGGCTCAGGTGCTCGGCAAGCATGTCGATGAACACGCGCACCTTGGCGGACAGGCTGCGATGGCTGGGATAGACCGCGTGCACATCAACGGAGTCGTCCTGATGCTCCGGCAGCAGCCGGACCAGGAACCCGTTGGCGACCGCATCCGCCGCATGGAAGTCCGGCAGGCGGCCGATGCCGGCGCCCCCGATCAGTACGGCTTTCAGCACGGCGGGTTCAGGCACCACCGTCCCGGGCACCACCTCGATCTCGTGCGGTTCGCCGCCGGGCGCCCGGAAGTGCCAGATCGAGCGGCGATCCACCCGCCCGATGAGCTCATGGCCGCGCAGGTCCTCGATCGTGGCCGGCGTCCCACGCACCGCGAGATAGGCGGGGCTGGCGCAGGTCCACAGCGCGATCGTCGTCAGCCGGCGCGCGATCAGGTCCGAGTTGGATAGCGGACCGATCCGGATGGCGACATCGAAGTTCTCGGCGAGCAGGTCGACGTTGCGGTTGTCGATGGTTAGCGCGACCCGCACCTCGGGATAGCGGGCGAGGAACCGCGGCAGCATCGGCGCCAGCGGCCCGACGGCGAAGGTGAACCCCACGCTGACCCGCAAAATGCCGCGCGGCACGCCGATCAGCCCGACCAGCGCGTTCTCCGCCTCGCCGACATCATCGAGAATCCGCCGCGCGTGGCCCTGCAGCAGGCGCCCGGCATCGGTCAGCCGCAGATGCCGTGTCGAGCGCTCGATCAGCCCCACGCCCGCCGCCGCCTCCAGGCGCGCGAGCGACCGGCTAACCGAGGATTTCGGCATGCCCAGCGCGCGGGCGGCGCCCGACAGGCTGCCGATGTCAGAAATACGGGTGAACGCGTGAAGGTCGGCAAGATCGAACATGCCGGCCGACCGTTCCAGAACGGGAACGCGCTGTCCAGCTTCGCCCGGCTAATCACCGCGCGGGAAACTCCTAAATTATCTCAGGCCAACTCGAAAGAACGTCAACTCGAAAGGGCATCAACTTGAAAGGACTTTGGCAATGACGCAAACCATTCTTCTCGCCGGCGCGACCGGCATGCTCGGCAGCCGGATCGCCGGCGCCCTGCTCGACCAGCCCGATGCCCGATTGCGCCTGCTGGTCCGCGGCGGGGATGCCGCCGGCAAGCGCGCCGCCCTCGACCCGCTGCTCGCCCGCGGCGCCGAGATCATCGAGGGCGACCTCGCCGACCGTGCCTCGCTCGACCGCGCGACGCGTGGCATCGAGGTGATCGTCTCCGCCGTCCAGGGCGGCCCCGACATCATTATCGACGGCCAGGTCGCCCTGGCCGAGATCGGCCGGCGCAACGGCGTCCGTCGCATCCTGCCATCCGACTACGCGCTCGATTTGTTCCGCGCGACTCCCGGCGAGCACGCGCTGTTCGACCTGCGCCGCACCGCGGACGAGAAGATCGCCGCCACCGGCATCGAGCACATCCACGTTCTCCAGGGCGCGTTCATGGACATGTTCAGGCCGGGCGCCGGCGTGATCGGCAACGACGGCGTCGTCAGCTTCTGGGGCGACGGCACCCGGCCGATCGAGGTCACCAGCGTCGAGGACACCGCCAGGATGATCGCCCGCATCGCGCTCGACCGCAGCCTCGCCAGCGGCAGGTTCACCTTCGCCGGCGACCGCATTTCTATCCGTGACGCGGCCAAGGTGATCGAGGCCCAAACCGGGCGACACTTCGAACGCCGCTCGAACGGCTCGGAAGCCGACCTCCGCGCGGCGCTGGCGGCGGCGGCAAACGACCCGTTCCAGTCCGTCATGCTGGCCTACCAGCTCTACATGCTGACCGGCCAGACCGCCCTTTCCGACCTCCAGAACGATCGCTATCCCGACCTGATCCTCGAAACCTTCGCCCAGTTCGCCACACGCGCGCTGCCACGCGCCGTCGCCGCCTGACCCACTTCAAGGAGAACCCGCCATGACCGACGACACGAAAGCCGCCTTGCCGCCGATCCCCGGATCGGTGCCCTTCATCGCCAATGCCGACACCGCGCCTGCCTACTGGATGGCCGACGTGCTGTGGATGGTGCTCGCCGACGGCAACCAGACCGGCGGGCGCTTTTCGCTGATGGAGCAACTGCTGCCGAAGGGTTCCGGCCCCGGTCCGCACAAGCACACCTGGTCCGACGAGACCTTCTACATGCTCGACGGCGAGATCACACTGCTGCTCGGCGACGAGATCAAAACCGCCCGCAAGGGCGACTTCATCCTGGTGCCGCGCAACACAACCCACGCCTTCCGCGTCGACAGCGAGACCGCGTGCTTCCTCAACGGCTACACGCCAGCGAGCATGGAGGCGCTGGTGATCGAGCGCGGAACGCCCACCACCGAGCGTGTCCTCCCGCCCAAGAATATTGGCTCGCCGCCAACGATGCGGCCCGGCATGCCCGGCCGCTACGGAATGGACGCCCTGCCCGGTCCCGACCCGCTACGCCCGGACGGACGCTAAGCCGGCTTGGGGGTCGGGCCGCCGACCTGACCCCCTTGCCCGCAGCCGCTCCAAGCCCGATCATCCATTATCGAATGAATCGGAGAACACCAGGCGTGGCGAAATTCAAGGGCACCGAACAATACATCGCCTCGCGCGACCTGGAGGTTGCGGTCAACGCCGCGGTAACCCTCCAGCGGCCGCTGCTGGTCAAGGGCGAACCCGGCACCGGCAAGACGGTCCTAGCCCACGAGATCGCCAAGGCGCTCGGCCACCCCCTCATCGAGTGGCACGTCAAATCCACCACCAAGGCCCAACAGGGCCTCTATGAATACGACGCCGTCTCCCGCCTCCGCGACGGCCAGCTCGGCGATCCCCGCGTGCAGGACATCGGCAACTACATCATCCCCGGCAAGATGTGGGAGGCGTTCGAGGCCGACGAGCAGACCGTCATCCTGATCGACGAGATCGACAAGGCCGACATCGAGTTCCCCAACGACCTGCTGCTAGAGCTCGATCGCATGGAGTTCTTCGTCTACGAAACCCGCCAGCGCATCGTCGCGAAAACCCGCCCCATCGTCATCATCACCTCGAACAACGAGAAGGAACTGCCCGACGCCTTCCTGCGCCGGTGCTTCTTCCACTACATCCGCTTCCCCGACCGCGAGACGATGGAGAAGATCGTCCAGTCGCACTACCCCGACCTAAAGCAGGAGCTGGCGCGTGAGGCGCTCAACATCTTCTTCCAGGTCCGCGACGTCCCCGGCCTCAAGAAAAAACCGGCCACCTCCGAGCTGCTGGACTGGCTGAAGCTCCTGATGGTGGAGGACCTGCCGCTCGACGTGCTGCGCTCCCGCGACACCCACGTCATCATCCCCCCCTTGCACGGCGCGCTGCTGAAGAACGAACAGGATGTCCACCTGTTCGAACGCCTGGCCTTCCTCGCCCGCC
>JANXRT010000382.1 GCA_025356735.1 Acetobacteraceae bacterium
ATGATGGTGTCCAAGCTTCCGGGAACAACCGCCGGCGCACCCTGCTCCGAGCTTGCCAGCAGGCAGGCGGCCCGCTCCGGCTCGACCACCACCAGCATCGGCGCCGGTGCCAATGCCGCGCGCAGCTGCACCGAAACCGCCGCCGCCATGCCGCCCACGCCGCCCTGAACGAACACATGCGTCGGCGGGGCACCCTGCCACTGAGCCAACGCCTCATCCGGCATCATCCGGTAACCCTGCATGATGTCGCGCGGAACTTCGGTGTAGCCCGGCCATGACGTGTCGGAGACGACGAGCCAACCCTCCCGCGCCGCCGTGGCCCAGGCGGTGCGGACCGCATCGTCGTAGGTTCCTGAAACCCGGCGGATTTCGGCGTCGTACGAGGCGATTGCCTCCACCCGCGCCTGGCTGACACCGCCATGGACGAAGATCACCGCCGCGCAGCCGAACCGCCGCGCCGCCCATGCCACCGCGCGGCCATGATTGCCGTCGGTCGCGCAGGTGACGGTGATATCCCGCCCTGCCTGGCCGCGCGCCATCAAGGCACCGATCGCGTAAGCCGCGCCCAGCGGCTTGAAGCTGCCAAGCCCGAACCGCTCGCCTTCGTCCTTCAGCCGCACACAGCCGATGCCCGCACCCGCGGCGATGTCCGGCAAATCCCGTAACGGCGTCGCCTTATAGTCTGGCCACGAAGTGATCTCCGCCCTGGCCCGGCGAAACCCGGCGGCGGTCAGGATCACCATGCCCGGCGTTCCGACATTCGGGTTCGCGATGATGCGGATCATTTTGCGTCTCGCCTGGAGAAGAAAGCATGGGGGCAGAGCCCTTGGCCTTGCCTTACTGCGCTTCGCGCGCTTAAGGAAATCCAATGAAAATCTCCATTCTCGGCGGCGGCGGCTTCCTTGGCCAACGCATCGCGAACCGGCTAGCGCGCGAGGGCCGGCTCGGCAACGTCGCGGTCACCGGCCTCGTGCTGTTCGACATCGTGCCGCCACGGCCGATCGACGGGGCCGCCTTTCCGATCAGCTGCCTTGGTGGCGATCTGGTGGATCTGCCGGCGAGCGCCATCCCCGACGACACGGCAACCGTGTTCCATCTGGCCGCGGTGGTCAGCGCCCAGGCCGAGGCCGATTTCGAGCTTGGCCGCCGGGTCAATCTCGCCGGCACCGACGCGGTGATCGACCGCTGCCGGCGCCTCGCCCAGCCGCCGCGGGTCGTGTTCACCAGCTCCGTCGCCAGCTTTTCCGGCGGCCAGGGCGCCCGGCTGACCGACAATGCGCGCCAGCTTCCGGCCAACAGCTACGGCACGCAGAAGGCCGCCGCCGAGCTTATCCTGGCCGATGCCACCCGGCGCGGCTTCCTCGACGCCGTGTCGCTGCGCCTGCCGACCGTCGTCATTCGCCCCGGCCGTCCGAACCAGGCGGCCAGCGGCTTCTTCTCCGCCATTCTGCGGGAGCCGCTGCTTGGCCTGACCACCAACCTTCCCGTGCCGGACGATTTCGAGGTCTGGATCTGCTCGCCGCGCCGCGCCACGGACTGGCTGCTGCACGCCGCCGCCATGGACACGGCCGCCCTGGGGGCGGATCGCAGCATCACCCCGCCCGGCCTTTCGGTCACCGTCGCCGACATGCTGGCGGCGCTCGAAGCGGTGCGTCCCGGCGCCAGCGCGCTTGTCGGGCGGGTGCCGGACGCCGCGGTCGCTCAGATCGTTGGCGGCTGGCCGTCGGGCTTCGTGCCGTCACGCGCCAGGGCGCTCGGCTTTTCGGCCCACGAGAAGCTGGCCGAGCTGGTCCAGGCGTTCATCGACGACGACCTCGTCGCTACCCTGGCCGACCGCGCGATAATCCGGTAACGGCTTCCTTACCGCATTTTAAATTGCCGATTGTCGATCCGCGGTTGATTGCGCCACCGCTTGGTTGCATGACTGCCGGCAGGATGTAGCGGGCCATCGTCGGCGGTCGGTCCGATCCGCCGGGCAGCCCTGTCCGGCCTTGTCCGCCGGCAGTCTGGTCGTTTTCCATGTCGCCTCCTTCCGGCGAAGCCACCCTTCCGGAAGCCGAGCAGCCCTCGGCCAGCGGCTCGATCGCGCCCAACGTCCAGGAAACCGAGAGCGAGACGCCGATCCTGATCGACGAGGCTCTGGGCACCACGGCGGAGCCCTCGGTCCGGCGCAGGACCTTGAGGTCGGTCGCCCGGCGCGCCTGGCATTCCACGATCGGGTGGCCACGCCTCAGCGGCAGGGGCTGGGGACGCCATCACCGGCCGTTCGGCGACATGGTGCTGCACGCGCCGCAGACGCTGCGGGCGCTGGTTCGCGCCGACGAGATCTGGCTGGTTGTGCTGGCAGCCTTCATCGGCTTCGGCGCCGGCATCCTGGTCTCGTTGATGACCTTCACCACGCAGTTGATGCACCAGCTGTTCTTCCGCCTGCAATCGGGCCAGAGGCTGTCGGGCATGGTCGAGCTCGATCCCGTCCGCTCGCTCGTCGTGCCGGTGCTGGGCGGTTTCGCCGTCGGCCTGTTCGGCCTCGTGATCGCCCGCATCTGGCCCCGCCGCGCGGTCGATCCGGTTGAGGCGACCGCGCTCTCTGGCGGCCGCAGGTCGCGCAACGACAGCCTGATCGGGGTCGCCCAGACCGTGCAGTCGAACGGCGTCGGCGCCTCGGTCGGGCTGGAGGCCGGCTACACCCAGATCGGCTCGGCGATCGCCTCCCGGCTCGGGCGCATGTTCCGCGTGCGGCGCAACGACCTGCGGCTGCTGGTCGGCTGCGGCGCGGCCGCGGCCATCGCCGGCGCCTTCAACGCCCCGCTCACCGGCGCCTTCTATGCGTTCGAGCTGGTCATCGGCACCTACTCGCTGGTCACCCTGGCCCCGGTCGCGGTCGCCGCCATCATCGGCGCCGCCGTGGTCCAGATGCTAGCGCTGCCCGGCGACTACGGCACGCTGACGATGCAGGTGCCGTCGCGCATCGATGCTGTCGACTACATCCCGATTCTGACGCTCGGCATGCTGTGCGCCCTGGTCGGCATCGCCATCATGCGCGGCGTGACCCTGACCGAGCAGATGTTCCGCCGCTCCGGCGTGCCGGCCTGGCTGCGCCCGGCGATCGGCGGCCTGGCGGTCGGCGGCCTGGCGCTGGTCACGCCGCAGGTGCTGTCGTCCGGCCACGCGGCACTCGCGGTGGGGATCGACGCGCCGTACAGCCTGAGCCACGTCGCACTGCTGTTCGTGCTGAAATCGGTTGCCTCCGCGGTCTCGATCGGTTCGGGCTTTCGCGGGGGATTGTTCTTCGCTTCGCTGTTCCTGGGCGCCATGCTGGGCAAGCTGTTCACCGGCGTGCTCGCCATCGTCACCACGGCGCATGCCCTCCCGCCGATCGTCGGCGCGCTGATCGGCATGAGCTGCATGGCGGTGGCGATCGTCGGCGGACCCTTGACGATGGGTTTCCTGGCGCTTGAGACCACCGGCAGCCTGCCGCTGACGGTCGCCGTGCTGGCCGCCTGCGTGGTTTCGGCAATCACCGTGCGGCGCACCTTCGGCTATTCGTTCGCGACCTGGCGCTTTCACCTGCGCGGCGAGGTTATCCGCAGCGCGGTGGATATCGGCTGGATGCGCAACCTGACCGTCGGGCGGATGATGCGGCGTGAGATCCGCACAGTGCGCGCCGATATGCCGCTGGCGGCGTTCCGCCGCGATTTCCCGTTGGGCGCCACCCAGCGCGTCATCGCCATCGACGAGGCCGACCGCTACGCCGGCATCGTCCAGGTCGCCGAGGCCCACGTCGATGCCGAGAACGTCCGGCGCGTATCCGACGTCCTGCACAACCCCGACGAGATGCTGGTCCCGCGGATGAGCGTCAAGGATGCGATCGCCGCATTGGAGGCATCGGAAAGCGACGCGCTTGTCGTGGTCGATGCGCCCGAAACCCGCAAGGTGCTTGGAGTGCTGACCGAGCAGTATGCGCTGCGGCGGTACAGCGACGAGCTGGACCGCCGCCGGCGCGATTTGTCAGGGGAGTAAAGCGCCCCTTGGCGCTATCCCGGCGAGGTACGGGTCAGAGCCCCATGCTGCTGGCACTAATGGAACGTACGCCCGCCATCCACCGGCAGCGCGATGCCGGTGATGAACGAGGCGGCATCGGAGGTCAGGAACAGGATCGCCTCGGCGAGTTCGTTCGGCTGCCCGGTGCGGCGAAGCGCGTAGCGGCTGGCGATCTGGTCCTTGACGGAGTTGCTTGAGTACATCGGTGCCGTCATCGGCGTATCGACCGCGCCAGGACATACAGAGTTCACCCGCACGGTCGGCGCCAGCTCCTGCGCCAGCACGTTCGTCAACGTCATCACCCCGCCTTTGGAGGCGGCATAGGCGGATTGCCCGACGAACGGCAGGATAGCGACGCCCGAGGCGATATTGACGATGCTGGCGCGCGGCTGCTTCAGCAAATAGGGCGCCGATGCCTTGCACATCGCGAACAGGCCGAGGAGGTTGACCTCCAGCACATTTCGAAAGGTCGCAAGATCGGTTTCCAGCAACGTGCCGCCGGCAAAAATCCCGGCCGCGTTGACCAGCCCGTCCAGGCCGCCGAATTCATTCGCGGCATGGGCAACCGCCTGCTGCACCTGGTCCCAGTCGGTGATGTCCACGCCAAGCGCCAGGCCACCGATCTCGTCGGCGACGGCCTGCGTCGCTTCCTGTTGGCGATCAAGCACCGCGACGCGGGCGCCCTCGGCCGCGAACAGCCGGGCGGTGGCGGCGCCGATGCCCGATGCGCCGCCGGTGATCAGCACGCGGCGGTCCTTCAACCGATCAGACACTGGGCATCTCCAGCACGTTCTTGGCCAGCACGTTGCGCTGGATCTCGCTCGACCCGCCGTAGATCGTCGCGGGCCTCGACTGAATGAACAACCCGGTTGGGTTCAGCTCCCGGTTGCCCTCCAGCGGCCCGAAATTGCCGGCGTGCTCGCCCGAAATTTCCAGCATCGCCTCGGTAATACGCTGATAAAGCTCGGTCTGGTTGACCTTCAGCATCGAGATGTCCGGCCCGGGCCGTTCCCCAGCCCGCACCCGATCCGCAAAAGTCTCGTACAGCGCCTTGTGGTCCGCCAGTTGCAGCCGCAACTGGTTATAGCGCTCACGGAATTCCGGCTCCTCCCAGGTGCCAAGCTTCTCGGCCAGCAGCCGCAGCCGTGATAGCGCGGCCGAGGACTGCCGCGGCGAGCCGATCGAGATGCGCTCGAACCCGAGCAGGTTCTTGGCCATCGTCCAGCCCTTGTTGACCTGGCCGACAAGGTTCTTCTGCGGTACCCGCACGTCGTCGAAGAACGTCTCGCAGAACTCGTCGGCCATATCGAGGTTGCGGATCGGCCGGATGGTGATGCCGGGCGTATCCATCGGGATCAGCAGGAAGCTGATGCCGTCCTGCTTTTTGCCCTCCTTGCTGGTCCGCACGAGACAGAACATCCAATTGGCGTCCATCGCCAACGAGGTCCAGATCTTCTGGCCGTTGACGACGTAGTC
>JANXRT010000416.1 GCA_025356735.1 Acetobacteraceae bacterium
CACGGCCGGCCAGCTTGGCGGGTTCGCAGCTCCGGTCCTCATCGGCTTTCTCGTCAAGGCGAGCGGGACCTTTGCCAGCGGGTTCGCCTTCATGATCGTCGGCCTCTGCGTCGCCGCCGTGTGCCTGTTCGCCTTGATCCCCTTCCTGCCCGCTCAGCCACGCCATGCCGCGGCCGCGGCATAGCTTAGAGGCGGAAGATTTTCTTTCGCAGCAAGGAACACGAAAGCGCTCCACGTGTCGGGCTCGCGAGGAGGTAGTGGATTAATTGTTTTCTTCTCGTCCGCCAATCAATCTACTCGGCTTCTCATAAGCAATTCGAAGCTTGCGGACACAACCGTCCGGTCAGCTAGTCCAAGCAGGGAACGCCGCCGTTTGCGAGTAGAAGCCTTGAAGATGGCAAGTAGCTACGCGTGATCGAGCTCGTGCGTGGCGCATCCGTGACGAAATTCGGCAGAAGGTGTCGGTCCAGCGGTCTCCTCAGGCGGAGCCCAGCATCTGAGTCCGGTACTTGGGGGCCAGTTCCTCTGCCAGCTTGCCCTTCTCCGCCTTTTCCTCTCTGCTCAGCTGGGGCAGAGGTGCGGAGCGGCTCTCGATGGGCACGCCAACCGCCATGAAATACTCGTCCTGTCCCGCCGGCGTGTACAGGCACAGCATGTGCACCGTCTTTCCTGAAATGTTCTTGAACTGGTGCGGCGCGTTGGATGGAATGTTGACGGTGAACGGCGCCCTCACCGTCTGCGTTTGCCCACGAAAGGTGAACTCAAGTTCGCCTGCCAACAAGGAGAACATCTCCTCGAAATCATGGCGGTGGGGCGGTGGCCCGCCGCCGTCGTTCACCAGCATGTCGATCAGGCAGTAGCGCCCATCGGTCGCCGAACCCGGCACCAAGATCGTGTACACGTCGCCCGCGAGGAAAAGATGGCGTAGCTGTGCATCGTCCGCGTCGGCAACCGTCAGTTTGCGGCCTGGGTCGTCAGGCGGAAGCGGGGTTTGATACCGCCGAGCGTTTTTGTTGACTCGGTTGTGATTTCCGCCGGCTTGGCGAGTTCTGATTCTATTTGGGTCTGCCGTGCAAGGGGGACCCGATGAGTGCGCGAGGCCTGCCAATCCGCGACGATTTAGCTCCCGACGCGCTTCGCCGGCTGGCGCGACGCGAGCCCGACCGGCCGGCTTCTGGGCGGATGTTTGCTATCGCCAGCGCCTTGGAGGGGAGGAGCCGGGCCGAGGCGGCGCGGCTGGCGGGCATGGAGCGCCAGGCGCTGCGCGATGCGGTGACGCGCTACAACGCCGAAGGTTTGGCGGGACTGCACAACCGGCCCCGCCCGCCGCGCCCGGGCAAGCTCGACGAGACCGAACTGCGCACGCTGTCGGAACTGATCCTGGGCGGCCCGGATCCAGAAACGGATGGCCTGTCGTCGTGGACGCTGCCCGAGCTGTGCCGGGTGATCGAGGCGCGGTTTGCCAAGCGGCTGCATCCGGCCAGCCTGTCGCGCGTGGTCCGCCAGATGAGGTTCTCGCGCCAGAAGGCACGACAGCGTCACCCGTCCTCAGACCCAGCCGCGCAGGCGGCCTTTCAAAAAGGGGCTCGCCAACGCCATAGAGGCGGTGAAATCGGCCCATCCTGACCAGCGTGTCACCTTATGGTTCCAGGACGAGGCTCGGATCGGCCAGAAAGGCCGGGTCTGCCATCGCGGACGGACGCGCGGCCAGCGCCCGCCCGGCCTGTGCGATCAGCGCTACATCTGGGTGCATCTGTTCGGCGCCGTGCGGCCCGCCACCAGCGATCGCTTCGCGCTCGTCCTGCCGGTGGTCTCGACCGAGGCAATGAGCGTCTTCCTCGACGGCTTCGCCGCCCGCCTCGCCAAAAACGAGCACGCCGTGATGGTGCTCGATCAAGCCGGCTGGCACGGCGCCAACGCCTTGCGCGTGCCCGACAACGTCACCCTGGTGCCACTGCCGTCCTACTCGCCCGAGCTCAACCCCGTGGAACGGCTGTGGCTGTATCTGCGTGAGCGGCATCTCTCCCATCGCCTGCTCGACGACTACGACGCCATCGTCGAGGCCTGCTGCCAAGCCTGGAACCAACCAACCCCGGAACGAGTGCAGACCCTCTGCAACTATCCATATCTTCAATAGGTCAGCCTATGAGCGCGGCGGTATAAGGCTTAGGATCTGGAACACCGCGTCAAGGTTTAGATTGTCCAAACGGCAGCTTTCTCCTGTGAGAGGAACTCAGGCTCTCGAAGGTTAGGCGGCTTTGTGTCTTTGCCTTCGTTGGTGGAAACTGCGCTTTGTAGATGCCGGTGACGATGATGAGCGATACTGAGCCAGCCTTCCCGACCCGCTACGCTCTCACCGCGTCAAGGCGCAGCCTGGTAGAGCAGCAGGTGTTCGAAACCGCGGTGCACAAGACGCGCATGGCGATCGCCTTGTCCGATCCAGCTTTACCGGATTGTCCACTGGTCTTCGTGAACCCGGCATTTACCGCGCTGACCGGGTATGAGGCGGAGGCGATCCTCGGGCGCAACTGCCGATTTCTCCAAGGGCCGGAGACCGACGGCGATGCCGTGGCGCGTATCCGGGAGGCCGTGCGGAAAGGGGAAGCCATTACCGAGGAGCTCTACAACTATCGCCGCGACGGCTCCGGTTTCTGGAACTCGCTCTACATCAGCCCAATCTTCGACAATGACGGCACGCTCATCTACTTCTTTGCCAGCCAGAGCGACAGCAGCGTGCGCAGGGAGGCAGAGCGCCGTCAGACGCAGCGCGTCGCCAGCATGGGTGCCCTGGTGTCGGGCATCGCCCATAAATTCAACAACCTGATGACGGTGGTGCTAGGCAACGTCGAACTCGCGGCCAGTCGCGCCATAAACTTGGACCAGCAACGATACCTGGAGCATGCCCGCTTGGGTGCAAGCCAGGCCGGCCAGCTCGCCGATGATCTATTGGCACTGGCTCCGCCAGCGCCGGAGACCCAGCGGTTCGTCGATCTCAACGAGGCTCTGCGCGAGATGCAGACGACTGGACCGCTTAAATCTGCCGAGGTTCGGATCGAACTGGATCTGGTGCCCGAACCCGTTGGCGTGCGGGTCAATCCGGCTCAGTTGAAGCGCGCCGTGGCCAACCTGGTTCGCAACGCGGTGGACGCCACATTGCCCGGCGGAACCGTGAGGGTTGCAACGCGCAATGTCGCCGCGCCAGCCACGGCGCTGGCGCCCGCCGGGTTCGAGGCAGTGGCACTGGTCGTCACGGATCCAGGTGAAGGCATGCTGCCTGCGGTTCAGGCCCGGGCCACGGAACTGTTCTTCACGACCAAGGCCGAAGCCTCCGGGGTGGGCCTGTTCCTGGTGCTGGAGTTCGCCGACAAGGCAGGCGGCCAGATGACCATCGACAGCCAGGTTGGCCAGGGCACGACAGTCACTCTGCTCCTGCCGCGCACAGGATAGCGCCGTATCGCGGCAATGAACCTGCACCTGGCCGAAATCAGCACCATGGTTAGGGTGGGCAGACATGCCGTGCTGCTGCTCGATCAAGCCGGATGGCACCTTTCCGGCGATGTCCCCGTGCCGAACAACCTCACTCTGCTGCCGCTGCCGCCGAAATGCCCGGAGCTGAATGTGCTGGAGAACGTCTGCCAGTTCATGCGCGACAACTGGCTTTCCAACAGGGTCTTTCAGAACTATGACGACATCGTCATGCGCTGCTGCCAGCCCTGGAACCGCCTCATCGACCAGCCGTGGCGCACTATGTCCATCAGCTTGCGTGATTGGGCCCATGGGTTCTGATCAGTGGGAATTGGTATAAGCCCTTCCGACCCGACCGGGTCATATCTGTTGTCAGCTACAATGCTGCACTAACATTTTGCCCGGATCACTTGATGGGGATGGTTAAGCACGCCGGCCTAATCGCTGACCAACGCAAACTCGATCCAAAAATTGGACGGCGGCTACGACACCCTGATTTAACAAGTGACCTCAAAACCGGTGGCAACCGCCTGCCGTGGAGTGATAGGTATGCGTTCGGCGGCTCAATCTTCGGGTCCGATATTTGCTGGAACTTTGATCGATGCCGTCAAATATGGTTGCATCGCATTTGCATTCCATCGAGAGCTATTTCGGTTTTCTGCTGCCACTCGAATTTTGACGTGAGCACCCAGATAAAGGGTTCCGTCATGCTAGGGACCAATACGATCGTTCATCTACTTACAGCAACTCAGGCCTCACCTGCGGTCGATCTCACCAATTGCGACCGCGAGCCCATCCACTTTATCGGGGCCATTCAGCCCATAGGTTTCCTTGTCGCGCTATCGGCCGACTGGCTCGTCACGCGGGTCTCGTCGAACGCGGCGGATCATCTTGGCCGGTCAACCGATGCGTTGCTGGGTGCCCCGTTCCGCGAGGTGATTAGCAGCGATGCGAGCCACGCCATCCGCAATCGGCTTGCGCTGTTGCATGGCGTCGACGCGGTCGAGCGTGCGTTCGCGGTCCAGCTGCAGGACGGGGGGGCTCATTTCGACCTTGCGATCCACAGGGTCGGGCAGACGATCGTGATCGAGGCCGAACCCAGCCAGTTGCCGGGCGACCTCAACGCGGCGGCCATGGTCCGCTCGATGCTGAACCGGGCGCAGGAACAAGCCAACCTCTTGCGCGAGGCGGCGCGGCTGATGCAGGCGCTGACCGGCTTCGACCGCGTCATGATCTACCGTTTCCATCCCGACGGTTCCGGCGAGGTTGTCGCCGAGCGCGTGCGCGCCGGACTTGAGCCTTATTTGGGGTTGCGCTATCCCGCCGACGATATCCCGCGTCAGGCGCGCGCACTTCTGGTGCGCAATCCAGTGCGCCTGCTTGCCGACGTCAACGCCGAGCCCATCCCGATCGTGCCCCAGCTTGGCGCGGCTAACGAGCCGCTCGACCTTGCGATGAGCACCCTGCGCGCGCACTCCCTGATGCATATCGAATACCTGCAGAACATGGGCGTCGGCGCGACGATGACGATCTCGCTTACGCGCGACGGCGGTCTGTGGGGGTTGATCTCGTGCCACCACATGACACCGCGCCATGTCGGGTTCGAGCAGCGGACCACCGCCGAGTTGTTCACGCAGATGCTGTCGTTCCTGATCGAGAAGCGGGAACGCGACGACCTCGCGGTTTACGAGGCGCACACGCGCCAGATCCATAGCCAGCTGATGGCTGCCGTCATCGAGAAAAGCTCGGCGGGCGAGAACATCGTCGAACTGGCCGACCGCATGGCCGAGCTCGTCCCCTGCGACGGCATCGGCGTTTACGTCGATGGTAAGGTGACGCTCAAGGGCGCGACACCGACGCGGGAGGAATTCACGGTGCTGCTGCGCTTCCTCGACCGTATCGAGGGGAGCCAAGTCTATGCGACTGAAAATCTAAGCCAGGTCCACGCGCCCGCGCGCGATTTCACCGAACGCGCGGCCGGAATGCTCGCGATCCCGGTTTCAGGGTCGCCGCGCGACTACATCGTGTTTTTCCGCCATGAGATCGCGCGCTCCGTGATCTGGGCGGGCCAGCCCGGCAAGGTGCTCGTCACGGGGCCGAGCGGGTCGCGCCTTACCCCGCGCAAGAGCTTCGAGGCATGGCGGGAGATCGTGCGTGGCCATTGCACGCCATGGACCGCGGCCGAGCTGGGCGCGGCGGAGGCACTGCGCGTCACGCTGCTGGAAGTGCTGCTGCACCTGACCGGAATAACGGAGAAAGAGCGCCGGGCGGCGACCCTGAAGCAGGAACTGCTGATCACCGAACTCAATCACCGGGTCCGCAACATCCTTGGCCTGATCCGCGGTCTGGTGGAGCAAAGCAAGACCAGCGCGGTCGATATCGACACCTTCGCCTCCGTGCTAGGCGAGCGCGTCCATGCGCTGGTGCGCGCGCACGACCAGATCACTGCCAAGAACTGGGGTCCTGGCTCGCTCTCCGCGCTAATCGCCACCGAGGCGGCCGCCTACCTGGGTGTCGGTTCCGTTCGTGTACGCGCGAGCGGCCCTGCCGTCCTGCTGCAACCGCAGGCGTTCTCCACTGTGGTGCTGGTGATCCACGAACTCATGACCAATGCCGCCAAATATGGCGCCCTGTCTGGCCAGCATGGGCAGGTCACGGTCAAGTGGACTGTGGACCCTGACGGCAATGTCGCCCTCGACTGGGCCGAGACGGGCGGACCGCCGGTTCAGCCGCCGACCCGTCGCGGCTTTGGCTCGACGATCATTGAGCGTTCGATCTCGCACGAGCTTGGCGGCAAGGCGACGCTTGACTACGCGCCGGCGGGACTGCGTGGGTGCTTCACCCTACCGTCGCATTATGTCGTGGTCGGCGAGGTCGCGGCGGCAGCACAAGCCGTAATCACCGTGGCCGTCTCGGCTCTCCCCACTCGGCTGTCCGGCCCTGTGCTGCTGGTCGAGGACAACATGGTCATCGCGCTTAACGCGGAGGACATGCTGCTCGAACTTGGCGCCACGCGCGTTAACGTGGCTAGTAATGTCGCCGACGCGTTGCATCTGCTCGAACTTGAAACGCCAACCTTCGCGTTGCTCGACGTGAACCTCGGACGTGAGGCAAGCTGGCCAATCGCCACGCGACTGCGCGAGCTTGGCGTGCGCCACGTTTTCGCGTCGGGTTACGGCAACGACGCCGACTACCCGCCCGAGCATCGGTCCACGCCCTTGATCACCAAGCCTTACACCTCGGACTCCATCGCGCGCGCCGTCAGCATGGCCACAATATCCCTACCGCCGTGAGGGAGCGAGCCCACTGAATGGGCTCTTTTTGTCCGGTCTGCCACTTGTGACGGCGGCGCGCCTCGCGAGACCATTGCGGCTTCCCGCACCGCGGCCATCAAGAAGTTTATGGCGAAGAGCAAAGGCCAGGCTGCCGCAGCCCCCCCCCCAGCTACAAAGAACCGGGGTGCCGCACTCACTCTTGCAAATAGAGGACCTATGCCCTCGCTGCAGTCACCCGATCCACACAAGAATGTGACCGTGCGGCTACCTCGATGCGCCTGTCCTATGCAGATAATCGACGAGCGACGGGAAGATGTCTCTCGCCGCGTCCTTGCCGACGAAGCAGTCCATATGCGCGTATCCGGGGATCACCAGGCGTTCGTAAAAGCTCGGGTCGTTAGTGGAACGCAATACGTCGAAGGTCCGCTGCGACGTCACCGGATAGAATTCGCGGTTCTCGGCTCCGGCGATAAACAGGATCGGCAAGGCCAGCCGGGCCAAATGCGGCATGTAGACGTCCGCGCCCTGGCTGTTCACGACAACCTTGTGCTTGAGGATCAGTGACAGGTGCTCGAAGGCCTTGACGCTCACCGTGCCGAACATCTCGTGCATCGCGTCATGCGTGGCCGCGTTGAGTTGCGCATGCCGATAGCTGGGGCCGAACAGCCCGAAGATCCGCCGGCACACCGGACTGTCGCACGATTCTCCGTGCGGGATTGGATCCAGGGTCAGCAGCCGGTCCACCGCATCGTCGAACAGGCTATGCCGCCAGTTGATGTTCACCGAACGGATGCCCGCGCCGCGCAGCCAGCCGGCCAGGCCGAGGAACGCCTTGACGTCGTTCGCCCACCAGGTAATCGGATGCAGCGTGAGCTGCGAGCAGATCGCTGAACGCACCCCGGTCATGCCGGCGAGCATGGCCATCAGCAGCGACATCGACCCGACGCAGTGCGCGATCACCTGGACCTCCGACGCACCCGTCGCGCGACGAACGAACTCGATCGCAGCAGGCCAGTCCTGCTCCGCGATATCATCGATCGAGAAGTCCCGCGCCGAAGCCGGCAGCGCCGGACTGGCCCGGTAGTCGAGCAGCCAGACGTCGAATTCATGGGCGCAGAGATACTCGACCAAGCTGGTTTCGATCGTATCGACCGCATAAGAAAGGCTGTTCACGCCGAATGCGTGGCCGAAAACGACCGGGCCTTTGGTGCCGGCCCGGTAGCGGGTCAACAACAGGTCGGTGCCGTCCTTCGTCTCGAACGGATACGGCTCGGGCAGCGGCGCGCGGAGCGGGCGGCGTCGCCGGGGCGGGATCGCTGTCGCCGAGTCTGTCGCGCCGCCCGCAACGGCGCCATAGAGCGAAAACAGGGTGCCGGCAAAAAAGACGCCGAAATGGCCCAACAATTCCAGCCGCTCGGCGTCGGAACGGGCGTTCGTCACCTCAATCGTCGCCAGCTGCCGGAGGAAATCGGCCGGTGCGATGCGCAGCACGCCAACCCCGCTTGGTCCGCCGTCGGCCTCGCTGCGGACCGTGACGTAAAGCGTCGTGCTATCCGGCCAGAGCTGAAAAATGTTGCCGTGATGCAGGCGCTTGAAACCGAATAGCTCGAAACGACCGCCATCCTTGGCCGTCAGTTTCATCCGGTATTCCATTCTCCTGGCGGACGGATCCTGCGGATCGACGTTGAACAGGTTAAAACTGCCTTCGCTCGCGATCATCGGCTCGGCGGACAGCGCCGGGGCTTCGACGGTGCCGTAGAGCGTCGCCCGATGCGCCGGATCGGTGAGCATCGTGGACAGGTCGTTCGATGCAACCGTCAACTCGAAGCGCAGCTTCGTGACATCGCCGTGCTGCACGACGAAGCGGAAGGCATCCGGTGACGAATCCGCGCCGGTCGTCCCGCCGGCAACAAAATCGCCGGCCATGCGCTCGGTGAACTCGATGCCAGGCCGCACCGGTGTCGCCGGCGGCGGCGGCGGCACATCGGCCGGCAGCCAGCCATGCTCAGCGATCAGGCACGCACTCGCCCGCTCGGCGAGAGCACTGATCGTGAGCAGCGGGTTGACCCCCAGTGAGCTCGGCACGATCGAACCGTCCCAGACATGCAGACCCGCGTGCACGGCAGTACCGGCGGCGCCGCAGAAAACGCGTCCGAGATGATCGACGACCCCGCCGGAGGCATCGTCCGCCATCGGGCAGCCGCCCAGCGGATGCACCGTGATCGAGCGCTTTCCCAGCAGCTGGCCCGACAAAGGGTCCGCGACGAAATGCGCGCCGTTCGCCGCCGCGACCTGACGCATCAGCGCATCGGCGCGCGCATAGGACGGGTCGGCGGCTGCGCCCGGCCAGGCAACGCGCAGCCGATCATCGGTCAGCCTCAGCTGGCCGGCCGCTGCGTCATGCCCCATCGCGAGCAGCGTTTGGGTTCGCGCCACCGGCCCGGCATAGGGACCTGCCAGCAGCGTCTCAAGCCGATTTACGACACCGACCGAAGGTTCCGCCTCCGACCCGCCTCCCGTACCGAGCGCGAAGATCGCCGGCAGCAGCGAGGCCAGCACACCGGGGATCACTGCATCCTGCACGACATGCTGCTCGCCGAGCGCCCCGTGGCCGCGCGTGTCGATCACCCCGGTGATGCACGGCCCCGGCAATCCTGCGGCTGCCGCGGCGCGGCTACCGGCGCCGACACCGTTGATCCGATCGGTGCCCGCAAAGCCAAAGCCAAGCGCATCGCCGTTGCCGGAGAACCGGCTGCCTAGCTGGTCCGACAGCGCAAGGCCCAGCGCCGCCGAGCGCAGCAGGATCTCGCTCGACCCCAGCGTCCCGGCGGCGAGCACGACGTCGCCCGCCTCGACAAACTGGTCGGCGGGCTCAAAACGCTCGCGCCCAGGGTCGAGCACGCGGAAAGACACGCGCCAGCCAACCTTCGTGCGCTCGACAGACAGGACCTTGGCCCGGGTAAAGATCGCTGCGCCATGTGCCTCTGCATCCGGCAGGTAGGTCATCAGCGTGGTGGTCTTCGCCCCCGTGTTGCATCCTGAGCAGCAATCGCCGCAGAAGGTGCAGGCGCCCTGCGGCACGCCCGCCGAACTCGGGCCGCCGGCGAAGCTCACGAGGATCGGCGTGCGATAGCTGCGGGCGGCCATGGCGACGGCGGCGCGGGAGAGTGCCTGCAGCTTACCGGGTGCCTGCTCGCTGTCAGGGAAGGTCGCCGGGTGCAGCATCGCCTGAGCCTTCTCGAAGAATGGCGCCAGCAACGCCGGGTCGGCGCGGAACGGTGCCGGCCAAGCGGGATCGTCAAACACCGCCGGGTCGGGGGCCAGCGTCACACCGGCGTTGATCAGCGACGTGCCGCCCAGGCCGCAGCCGACCATCACGTCGACGTCGTCGTCCAGGCGCAGGTCGAACAGCGCCGTTGCGGCGCCGGCGGCCTTGCCTTTGTCGTGGCACTGCAATGCGCCGAGCCCCGCCATCAGGGATGCCGGGTATTCGCCCGGCAGCAACTCCCGGCCGCGCTCGAGAACGCAGACCGAGCGCCCGGCCCGCGCCAGCCGGCAGGCGGCGATTGCTCCGCCGTAGCCGGACCCGACGACGACGACGTCGTAGCGCGCAGCCATCGCGGCTATCGGGCGCGCGATGCGCCTCATGGCGGCGAGCTTTGCACGGTTGCAGTGCCGAACCGCAAGTCAAGCGCAGTGGCCGCGGCGTTCGCCAGCCCGTGATAGCCCGAAGCCGCAGCGATCGCGTGTGCCTCGCTCAGCAGGATGCGCGCCGGCGGCACGCCCCGTCCCGCCGGCAGCATCGCTCGCGCGATGCGGATCCTTACCTGGGCGGCGCTGTTGCTGCCCCACCGCCGGTTGCGGGCCGCCGCCGCCAGGTGGTGCAGCGCCCGGCGTCGCGCGACCGGCCGCAGGCAGCGCAGCAGCAGGCGGGCAGCCGGCCCGGTGGCGACGGGGGCGGGCCGCGCCGCGGCGAGCGCGGCATGGACCTCGCCCATCACAAGCTGGCAGTAGAATGCCATGCCGATGCAGCCGTCGGCCTGGCGCCGCCGCCTAGCCCGGTCGATGAAGCGAAGCCCGGCCAGGAGGCGGCCGGAGAGGATCATCGCCACCCCAATCGCCGGCTCGATCGCCGCCGCGTGGTTCAGGTCGCCGCGGGCGGTCACGTCGGCATGCGTCGGCAACAGCAACGCCAACGCTTCCTGCGGCCGCCCGGTCAGTGCCAGGAGCGCGCCCTTTAGTCCGATGCCAACCGTTCGGTCAACGTCAGTCACCGCGCTGTGCAGGCTCTGCTCGGCGAGCGCCATCGCCGCCTCGAACTGGAGATCCTGCAGCAGGATCCAGCCCACCAGCCACTGGGCGAAGCTCTGCGCCCGCGGATCACTGAACCGCTCGCCCTGCCGCTCAAGGTCGGCCGCCACCCCCCGCGCGCGCGACAGGTCGCCGTCGGTCAGATGGTGGATCGCGAGCTGAAAGCGCGCCGCGCAGGCGAGATAGCTGTCGCGAGCGAGTTCCGCCGTTGCGACGATCTCGGCGGCCATGCGTTCGATGTCCGGCAAAGTGTCGGCATCACCGGCAACCGCGCTCGCCACTTTCATCCGCACCAGCTGTGCCAGCGCCCCCGGCAGGGCAGCATTCAGCGAGCGGGACAATGTCAGCGCGCGCACTGCCACCCGCTCGGCGTTCAGATAATGGTGACCATGCAGCAGGGCGTGCGCATAGTTCGCCAGCACCAGGCAGAGTTCGGGGGAAACCGCCTGCCGATCCAGCAACGGCAGGACGCGTTCGGCAAGCGCGACGATCTCGCCGAATGCACCGCGCAGCTCGAGCAGGCGCATCCGTTTCGCCAGCACGCCCGCGAGAAGGGCCTGCGCCGGCGAGCCGGGTGGCTCGACCAGCTCGAGTGCCGAAAGGAAGCACTGGTCCGCCTCGTCGAGCGCATAGATGGCGAGCCGCTTGTTTCCCGCCGCCAGCAGGCTTTCCACCGCGCGTAAGGGCGCGCCGGCTTCGTGATAGTGGTGGGCCAACGACTCGGCATGCACCTCCGCCCCGCCCTGACGCTCGAGCACTTCGGCAATCTGCGCGTGCGCGCGGCGCCGGCCCGAAGGCAGCAGGCTCGCGCACACGGCCTCCTGGATCAGCGCGTGCCGGAACACGTATTGGTTCGACTGTCCGGCAAGCGGGTGAACGAGATCGCGCGTCTGCCCTTCCAGCAGCGTGCGCAACTCGTCCTGTGGCAGGGTCAACACCTCGGCAAGGAGGTGGAGAGGAAAGCGGACGCCGACCACCGCGGCGGTATTGAGCACGTGCCGCACGCCGGCGTTGAGCTGATCGAGCCGGCTCGCGGTGATCTGCGTGACGCTATCGGGCACGCCGGCGGAATCGCTCGGCGTCTCCGCCTCCAGCAGCAGACTGAGTAGTTCCTCGGCGAATAGCGGGTTGCCGCCACTCCGGTCGACGATCGAGTTCAAACTGGCCGGCGCGATGTTGCCGGCACCGCTGCGTCCTTCAAGCAGTCTCGCGGTCTCCGCTCTCGACAGTGAAGCGAGCTCCAGCCGCCGTAATCGCTCGCCTGCTAGCTCGGCCGGCAGCCAGTCCAGCGGCGACGCGGTGCGCGAACTCATCACCACCACGAGCGGCAGCGCTCCCACGACGTGGTGCAGCTCCGCCAGGAACTCACGCGTGGACTGGTCGATGCTGTGGACGTCCTCGAGCACCAGCAACGCGCCGGCTTCGTGGCGTCCGCAGATGCCGGCCAGCATGCGATGCAGCAATGCGTGGATCCGCCCGCGCAGCAACAGCGGACTGCCGGCAACATCTGAACCCGGCGCAGAAGCGCGCCGGAGGAGGCCGAGCAGCTGCGCCATATCCTCTCCGGATGCCTCTTCGCGTGCCAGCGCGACCGCCGCCGTCCCAATATCGTCAGCCTGCCGGGCTGCATCCAGCGGCAAAGCTCGGCGGAACGCATCGACAATTGGCGCGAACGGCGCATCTCGACCACTCGGCGAACAATCTCCGTGCAACAATGGCCGTCCGCGCGCGCGCTGATGTTCCGCCATCTCGTGCAACAGGCGGGACTTGCCGACCCCCGCCTCCCCCGTCACCAGAACGAGGCGCAGCCCGGCCTCTGCCGGTCCTTCCACGCTCTTGAGCAGTGCGGCCAACTCCAGCTCCCGCCCCACGAAGCGGGTGAGGCGGGTCGCTCGCCTAGCGACGAACCGCGAACTCAACTCGTCCGGGCGGCTCACCTGGAACGCCGCAGTTCCCCTGCTGAAGCCCTTCAACGGCTGCGCGCCAAGCGGCTTGAAGGCGAACAGGCCGCCCAGGGCGGCGCGTGTCCTCTCGTCGATCACCATGCCGCCCGGTGGCGCCCGTTCAAGCAGACGGGCAGCGAGATTGGGCGCTATGCCGTAGACCGGGATCTCGTGTGAAATGCCGCTGCCGATGCTGCGCTCGACGATCACGGGTCCTGACGCGATGCCTATGCGTAGGCGGAGCGGCAGCGGCGTCGTGATCTTGCCGGCCTCGTCCAGCAGGGCAAATCCGGCATCGACGGCGCGCTCGGCGTCGTCCTCCTGTGCGTCGGGATAACCGAAATAGGCCAGGATGCCATCGCCCATGAAGCGCGCAACGAAGCCGCCTTGCGCCTCGATGGTCGTTGCCGCCGTATGCTGCCAGGAATGGATCAGGGTCCGCACCGCTTCGAGCTCCAGCTTGCCCGTCAGCGCGGCCGATCCGACGACATCACAGAACAGCACGGTAAGAGGTCGATGATTGAGCGGCGCCGCGCCCGCGCCGCCGCAGATCGCGCAGACCAGCCCGACAGCTGGCACGCGACATAAGCATGGCTCATGGTGCGCGGCTGGCGCGTCTGCTTGTTTCAATCGTGCTAGCCGGTGCGACACCTCCGAGACTTCCTCCGAACGGAAAAGCGTCGAGTGGGTTTGAACCGTAGCATCGCCTGCCAGGTGGACATGCACGGTCCAACGCTCTGGATGATCGGGCAGCACCGCCGCCATCGGCTTTCCGACCAATCCAGGGTAATAACGATATTACAGGGGGTAGAGAATTTCAAGTCCCGTTTGGGCAAAGCCCCCGCGCTGGCAGTCGAAGGGTGGTTTTCGCCGGCGCGGGTGGCGAGACGGAGATCACGGCGCGTCAGGTCGATCCCCACGATGCCGCGAAAGACGTTGCTTCAGCGCCGCTCCTTAAGGATGTTCACACCGCCGTTGCCGGTGGCGACGATCAACCCGATCTTGCAATGGGAGGTCTAGGTCTTCGGCGGACAGGGGACCATCGAGGCGTCACCCATCACGGTATCGGCTGGCATGAGGAAAATGAACGGCCGGTTGTGTGACAGCGCCGCCATGACCCGGATCATAGCCGAAAAGTGCTCCGTAGCCAGTCTCGCAAACATCGTTCGGCAATACCCCCTGTGTAACTGAGTGTGGAGCAGCAGAGCGGCGCACAGACTGAGGCCTGCAAAGCCTGACGTTTTGGAGGGCCTCATGGCCGACGTCCGCACCCCCGTCTGCTGCTGCGATCCGGGCGCGAGACAGACCTGCCGCTTGCCGATGTAGGGCTCGGGCACAAGCGCATCCTAAACGCTCCTGCCCATCGACGGCCAGATCCTCGTAGCGGGGCGGCGAGTGAGATCCGCCGGTGGTTCAGGGCGACGCCGCGCATCGACCTTGGACCGGCCGGTGGCAGCGAGGACCCGTTGCTTGCCATCCGCTCTGCCCAGCGATGGCAGATGCGGCGGCCGCAGCACCCGCAGACGCACTCTGGGTGCTTTGGGCTGCGCCGGCTTCGCGTAGGTGTGCACTTCTCCATGAGCTGGCCCAGTCACGGCCTTTCATCGTGCGGACGTTTTGCGTTCCTTCGCTCCCCAAGCTCCTATAGCGGCAGCGGCGCGGCTTTCATCCGCTCCATTGCGAACCGGCTGGTGACGTTGCGCAACTTCACGGCGGTTATCAGCCTGCGGTAGAACTCGTCATAGGCGGGAATATCGGCGACAACGACGTGCAACAGGTAGTCGACGTCGCCGCTCATGCGCCAGGCGTCGACGATCGCCGGCATGTCGGCGATCACGGCGGCGAAGGTTTCCAGCCAGGCCGCCGAGTGGTCCTGGCTTTCGATCGCCACCATCACCGAAATCGGCACGCCGATCTTCGCCGGATCGAGCACGGCGACGCGGGCAAGGATGATGCCGTCCTGCTCCATGCGGCGGATGCGTTTCCAGCACGGCGTCGGCGTGAGCCCGACCTGCTCGGCGATCTGTGCCAGCGACTGGGTGGCGTCTTTCACCAGCAGCCGCAGGATCGCGCGGTCCAGCCGGTCCAACTGCTTGTCCTCGGGCATGCTCGGCTCTCCGGTTTTCAGGGGGCCGACAAATGTAGCTGGCATTGACGCCATTCATAGAATGATCTTTCCGCCAAACCGGTCGAAGAAGACAATTATACTTCTTTCAACGGCATACTTGCGGCTTTGGAGAAAGTATACCTCCATAAGGTGGAGATGGCCGACGCAATTCCGGTCCGGACCAGCTTCAGTTCAGAGAGAACATCATGGCGGGCCTTCCCTTGTTACCGGCTTCGGCACCTTTCGCTGCGGATCAGATCGCCGCACTGAACAACGTCATGTCGGCCACCAGCATCGAGCAGCGCAGCTGGTTGAGCGGCTTCCTGGCCGGCTTCCAGGCCGCCAACACGCAGCCGGCGGCGGCTCCCGCGGCGGCGGCCGGTCGGAAAATCCCTCTGGCGATCCTGTTCGCGACCGAGTCCGGCAATGCCGAGGCGCTGGCCGCGCAGGCGCGAAAGGCCGCGGCCAAGCTCGGCTTCGCGCCGCGCGTGCTTGACATGGCCGATGTCACCACCGAGCAGCTGGCGAAGCTGCCCAACGTCCTGGTCATCGCCAGTACCTGGGGCGAGGGTGAGCCGCCGCAGCGTGGCGCCGACCTCCATGCCGCGCTGATGGGCGAGACCGCGCCGCGGATGGAAGGCATGCGCTTCGCCGTGCTGG
>JANXRT010000423.1 GCA_025356735.1 Acetobacteraceae bacterium
GCTGGTGGCGATGGAGCAGGGCCGCTCGATGGCGATGCTGGCGGCGATGATGGTGGACGAGCCGGATGCCGCCGAGCGCGCCCGCAACATCTCGATGGCCAAGGTCGGCGTCGGCCAGGCCGGAAGGTTCGTGTCGCAGAACGCGGTGCAGCTTCATGGCGGCATCGGCATGACCGAGGAATACGCCATCGGCCACTTCTTCCGCCGCGTGATGGTGATCGAGCACCTGTTCGGCGACACCGCCTATCACCTGGATCGCCTCGCGGACCAGGTCGTCTAGGCGGCACGCGATGTTCGCCCCCGGCCTGCTGGCCGGCAAGCGCATCCTGATAACCGGCGGCGGCACCGGCCTCGGCCGCAGCATCGGCTCACGCTACCTCGAACTCGGCGCCGCGCTGCTGATCTGCGGCCGCCGCGCCGCCGTGCTGGAAACCGCCGCCGCCGAGTTGCAGGCCGAGACCGGTGGCCACGTCCAGACCCATGTCTGCGACATCCGCGATCCCGCCGCCGTGGATGCGATGATGACCACGATCTGGGCCGAGGCGCCGCTCGATGGGCTGCTCAACAATGCCGCCGGCAACTTCATCTCGCGCACCGAACGCCTGTCCCCGCGCGCCTTCGACGCGGTGCTGGCGGTCACCCTGCACGGCACCGCCTACTGCACGATGGGCGTCGGAAAACGCTGGATCGAGGGTGGGCGCGGCGGCTCGATCCTGTCCATCGTCAGCACCTCGGTGTTCACCGGCCGCGCCTTCACGGTGCCGTCCGCCGCCGCCAAGGCCGGCGTGCTGGCGATGACGCGGTCGCTGGCGGTGGAATGGGGCCCACGCGGCATCCGCACCGCGGCCATAGCACCAGGCCTGTTCCCGACCGCCGGCGCGATGTCGCGGCTGAGCCCGGCCGGACCCGACGCCACCATCGCCGGCGTGCCGCTGCGCCGCGCCGGCGACCATGCCGAGATCGCCAACCTGGCCGCGTTCCTGATGTCGGACCAGGCCGGCTACATCAATGGCGACTGCATCACCATCGACGGCGGCCGATGGCTGGCCGAGGGCGCCGCGCAGAACGATGCCCTGTTTGACTGGACCGACGAGCAATGGGACCAGTTTCGCGGCAGCCGCAAGGCTTGACCATCACTTCATCTCGTCCAACGCCTTGACCATCGGCGTGCTGGATATCTTCATCACTCCGTTCAGCGGCCGGTCCATTTCCAGAACAAGAAAGATCGCTCCGCCGATCGCCAGCGAGCATACCAGGAAAGCGCCCGCCACCGTCGCGTTGCGCGGCGCGTTCAGCCCGAAGCTCGCGAAGATGAAGCTGATCCAGGCGACCAATATCCCGAGGATGACCGGCTGCACCGAATCGCCCTCCTGCTGGATGATCACCAGGCGCTGGCGCAGCAACGAGGTACTGACCAGCAATGCCTGCTCCTGCAGCCACTTCTGCCCGGTATCGGCCGGGACCAGGGCGCGGATGGTTTCCCGCACCCGCTCCAGCAGTAGCGCCGCTTCGCGATCTTCCAGCCGCACAGCCGGTATCTGCTGCTGTTTCGCGATGCGCGGCCAGACGTCGTGCAGCACCTTCTCGGCGTGCCGCCGCAGCAGGTCCCGTGGCTCGGCGGCATCGTCGCCATAGTCGCGCAGCGTCTCGTTGAGCAGCAGCAAATCGGCGGAGTACTGCCGCATCTCGTGATCCACCATGTCGTAGGTCTGCTTGGCGGTGGCGATGAGCAGGCCCAGCACCAGCGACGCCAGCACCGACAGCATCCCGGTGCCGAGCCTCACCACGTCCTGGGTTTCCTTGCTGCGGTGGGCTTCGGGCAAATAGCCGTGCAGCAGCAGCCCGGTCATGCCGCCGGCAAAGACGCAGGCGGCGACGATCAGGCCGGATTCGATTGAGTTCATGGCCGCAACTATGCCATCGGAACCAACGTGGCGGGGCAAGATTTACCACGAAACCAACAGGAGCCATCTGAATGAGCGACAATCCCGGCGTGGAAATACCAAGCAGCGAGCCGATGCCGCAGCCCGACAACACGCCGCCGGAAGTCGACCTGCCGTCAGAGCCGATGCCCAGCCATGAGCCGCCGCATGATTAGGAAGGCTGGGGCTCCGCCCCTGACCCCGCCAGGGAAGCGCCCTGGAGCGCATCCGTAAGCATCAGAACGACAGCGAGGTGGCCTGAACCACCAGTGGCAACGCCCGCACGGTTGCCAACACGGCCTCCGTCACCGGCTCATCGACGGAAACAAGGCAGATCGCATCGCCGCCCGCCTCGGACCGGCCCAGGTGAAAGGTCGCGATGTTGAGCCCGGCGTCCGACAGCGCCTGGCCGAACCGGCCGATGAAGCCCGGCCTGTCCTGGTTTGTCACATACAGCATGAAGCGGCCGAAATCCGCCTCGACCTTGATGCCCTTGATCTCAACGATGCGCGGGCGCGATCCCGCAAACAGCGTGCCGGCGACCGACCGCGTCATCGCCCCGGTCTCGACCGTGATCCGCACCAGCGTCTGGTATTCGCTCGGCCGGTCGTGAACGGTTTCCGACACGTCGATGCCGCGGTCGCGCGCCGCGACCGGCGCGTTGACCATGTTGACCCCGGCCAGCACCGGCCCCAGCAGCCCAGCCAGCACCGCGGCCGACAACGGACGGTGGTTCAACGAAGCGGCCAGCCCCTCGTACTCGATCACCACGCGGCGGATGACGCCCTCCCGCGCCTGCGTCATCTGCCCCGCGAACGCGCCCAGCAGCCGGCACAGCTCCATGTACGGCTTCAGCCGAGGCGCATCCTCGGCCGAGACCGAAGCCATGTTGATGGCGTTCGACACCGCGCCGGTGAGCAGAAAGTCACTCATCTGCTCGGCGACCTGCAACGCCACGTTCTCCTGCGCTTCCGCCGTGGCGGCGCCCAGATGCGGCGTGCAGATGATCTTTTCCAAACCGAACAACGGGCTGTCGGTGGCCGGTTCCGTCTCGAACACGTCCAGCGCCGCTCCCGCCACATGGCCGGACTTGATCGCGTCCGCCAACGCCGCCTCATCCACCAGGCCGCCACGGGCGCAGTTGATGATGCGCACGCCCTTGCGGGTTTTCGCCAGCGCCTCCCGTGAAAGAATGTTCCGCGTCGCGTCGGTCAGCGGCGTGTGCAGGGAAATGAAGTCGGCACGGGCCAGCAGCGCATCCAGCTCGACCTTCTCGACGCCCAGTTCCAGCGCGCGCTTCTCGGAAAGATAAGGATCGAACGCGACCACCTTCATCCGCAGCCCGATGCCGCGGTCGGCGACGATCGAGCCGATGTTGCCGCAGCCGATTAGCCCCAGCGTCTTGCCGGTCAGCTCGACGCCCATGAACCGGTTCTTCTCCCACTTGCCGGCCTTGGTCGAGGCGCTGGCCTCGGGCAGCTCGCGGGCCAGCGCGAACATCATGGCGATGGCGTGCTCGGCGGTGGTGATGGTGTTGCCGTAGGGCGTGTTCATCACCACCACGCCGCGCGCCGTGGCCGACTTCACATCGACGTTGTCAACGCCGATCCCGGCGCGACCGACCACCTTCAGCCGGCTCGCGACCTCCAGCAATTCCTTCGTCACCTTGGTCGCGGATCGGATCGCCAACCCATCGTAGTCGGAAATAATTTCGCGCAGCTCGGCGGGCGACAAGCCGGGCTTCAGATCGACCTCGATCCCACGGGCACGAAAGATGTCGACGGCCGCCGGCGACAGCTTGTCGCTGATCAGAACCTTGCTCATCGCCCTATTCCGCCGCCGTCGCGTGCCCGGCGGCGACCGTCTCGAAGGCCCACTCGATCCACGGCAGCATCAGGCGGATGTCGCCAGCCTCGACCGTGGCACCACCCCAGATCCGAAAGCCTGCCGGCGCGTCGCGGTGGCCGGCGACGTCGTAGGCGATGTCTTCCTGTTCCAGCATCGCCGCCATCCGCCGAACCGTGGTGAAGCGCTCCTCCTCGGAAAGCCGCACGAACCAGGGTGCCGTGAACTTGATGCAGATCGCGGTGCTGGATCGCGTGGCGGCATCCTCGGCCAGGAACTCGGCCCATGGCGTGCGCGACACCCATCTCGCGACCGCCTCCAGATTTTCCTCCGACCGCGCGATCAGGCCAGCCAGGCCGCCGGACTCCTCGGCCCAGGTCAGGCCATCCAGCGCATCCTCAACGCACAGCATCGACGGCGTGTTCAGGGTCTCGCCGCGAAACAGCCCCTCGTTCAACTTGCCGTCCGCCGTCATGCGGAAAACCTTCGGCAGCGGCCAGGCCGGCTTGTAGGTCGCGAGCCGCTCGGCGGCGCGCGGCG
>JANXRT010000465.1 GCA_025356735.1 Acetobacteraceae bacterium
CAACAAAGCTAACCAATCAAGCCCAGGCACATAACCCAAACCCAAATCAATTAACCTCAATCTATACCACATCTCGCAATGCAATATACAAAGGACGCCGCCAACGTATCCCTTCCTTAGCTTATGCAGTTTTCAAGGAACTCTCCGTCTCCGGAGCGCCTCAGACCCAGTAGGTCGTCGGCGAGGGGCGGTTTCTAATCGCCGACGGGTTCCGTGTCAACGCTGTGACGGAACCTTTCGAAAGCCAAGTTTACTGGCCTAGTGCATTGTAAGTGTTTATGAAATGCGGATTTCCGCAGAAAACTCCAGCCAAAGCGCAGAAATTAAGTAGCAAACACACGAGCCATGCACTCAACGCATGAATTGTACAGCCTCGCGTACCTCTGATCGCGGATCAACAATTCGTTCTGGAACCTGAGACTACCGCGTAGTAAGGGTCGTTCAAAGTCAACCCGGAGAAAACATCATGGATGCCGCAACGCCAATCGCCGTCCGCCGTCACGCAGCCTGCCAGGACCTGTTGGCCCATGCCCGCACTTTGCTGGCACCGGCCGGCGCCACGCCTGATGTGCTGACGCAGCTGCGCGATGGGCTGGTGGCGCTCGCCAGCGACCACGCGGACTTGTTCCCCTTGTCCGACTTCAAGATGCCGGATGCTCAGGGCGTCAACCATATGCTGGACGATGCCGCCAACGATGGCCTTGGCCTCTATCTGACCATCGCCCTGCCCGGCAAGGAAGCCGCCCCGCACGATCATGGCATCTGGTGCGTCAACGCCGCGGTATCGGGTGCCGAGCTGCAGCGTTTCTATCGCCTGGCGCCGCAATCCTCCGGCCAGCAGAAGCCGGAAATCGAGGAGATCGGCCGTGTGATCGTCGAGCCTGGCGTCGGCATGGTGATGGCGGACCATGACATCCACAGCACCGACGTGCTCGGCGACCAGCCTTTTGTCGGATTAGCGATGTATGGCTATGCCATAACCAAATTCCCGGCCGTGGTCTGGTATCACACCCAGTTCGACGAGGTCCGCGCCTGTGCCAGCCGCCGTCCGGTTGAGGTTCGCGCCCAATGAACGATGCATCGACGTTCCAGATCCGAATCGCCAATACCGGGCAGACAATCGACTGCCCGACGGATCGAACCGTGCTCCAGGCGGCGATTGCGGCGGGGATCGACTATCCCTACGCCTGTGCCACCGGCAACTGCGGCATGTGCGTGTCCGACCTCACGGCCGGCGAGGTGCACCTGCTGGCACACGGCGACAGCTCGCTCAGCCGCGCCCAGAAGGAGGCGGGGCAGACCCTGGCCTGCCGGGCGCAGCCACGCGGCGATTTGGCGATCAAGTGGCGTAACCGCTCGCAGACTACTCGGCTTTGAGGCGGTAAGGCCAAGGCGCTGCCCTGGACCCGCCAAGGGGCCAGGCTCAGGACTCATTTTCCCAGCCAGAATATGACGGTGGCTGCGATGCAGATAGCCAAGAAGCAGGTGTGGGCGCATCGGTCGTAGCGGGTAGCGACGCGGCGCCAATCTTTAAGGCGGCCGAAGGTGTTTTCGACGCGGTGTCGCTGGCGATAGAGAGCCTCGTCGTAGTTGATCACAACCTTGCGGTTTTTGCGCGGCGGGATGCAGGGGTTGACGCCGCGCGCCACGAGGGCAGCGCGAAAGGCGTTGCTGTCATAACCTCGATCCCCGAGCCGTTCGCGTGCGGGCGGCAGGGCATCGATCAGAAGGGCGGCGCCCTTGTGGTCGCTCATCTGCCCTTCGCTGAGCAGCATCACTAGCGGGCGGCCATGGCCATCGCGCACTGCATGAAGCTTGGAGTTCAAGCCGCCCTTGGTGCGTCCGATGCGTCCGGGAACAGCCCCTTTTCAAGCAGGCTGGCGGCGGTGCGATGGGCCTTGAGGTGGGTGCTATCGATCATCAGCCGCTCAGGCTCGCCTGCTGCTCCGGCCAGACCTGCGAAGATGCGATCGAAGACGCCTAGGCGGCTCCATAGGATGAAGCGGTTGTAGAGGGTTTTGTGCGGGCCATAGGCCGGTGGTGCGTCGCGCCAGCGCAGCCCGCAGCGGATGACGAAGACGATGCCGCTGACGACGCGTCGGTCGTCCACGCGTGGCATACCGCGCGAGAGCGGGAAAAAGGGCTTGATCCGGCACATCTGAGCCTGCGACAGAAGAAAAACATCAGCCATGGCGCCGCCTCCGCCATCGGATGAATCACACGACGCCGCGTCGGGACAAGCAATTAATGGGTCCTGAGCCTAGCCTCTTGTAACCCCTCTACTTAGGTATGGCGGGTTCGAGGGCAGACCGATGCTAGTTCTCGAACCCGTAAAGCCTTGCTGGGTTATCCACCAGGATGCGATGACGGGACGTCTCGTCCGGTACCCAATCAAAAAGCTGCTCCAGCAACGTTCCTGCTTCCGGCGCTGGGCCTTGCATGTGCGTATGCGGCCAATCGGTGCCCCAGACACATCGTTCGGGTGCCGCGGCCACCAAGGCCTGGACGTTGGCCGCGACATCGCTCCACGGGTGGCCGGCGGAGGAGACGCGATAGCTGCACGTCTTGACCCAGGCGTTACCGCTGTCGAGCAGCCGCAGCAACGCCTGGAATTGGGGGTGGCCGGTTCCCAGCGCTGCCTTGACGCCGCCGACATGGTCGATGTCCACAGGCACCGGGAGCTTGGCCAGCATCGCCGCGAGATCCGAAAGCGTCTCGCCAGTGGCATAGACCTGCAAATGCCAGCCGAGTGGCGCGATGCGCCGGGCCAGTGCCTCGATCTGTTCGACCGGCGTGCCATTGCCGGAGACCAGGTTGAAGCGCACGCCGCACACCCCGGCATCCGATAGGCGGGTAAGCGAGGCAGCATCGAAGCTGTCGTCGATAACCGCGACGGCCACGGCCCGGTCGCGGCCGAACCGTGCCACCGCGTTGAGTGTCACCCGGTTGTCGGTGCCGTAGGGGCTGGGCTGGACGACCACCATCCGTTCGAGCCCGACGGTTTGAGCGACGGCAAGGTAATCCTCGACCAGTGCCAGCGGCGGCTCGTAGGCACGGCCGGGATCCAGCGGAAACCTGTCAAAAGGGCCGAAGATGTGAAAATGGCAGTCTATCGATAGCTTTGGCGCTTTTTGCCGTGGTGCCTGCATGATGTCTCCCCTGCCCGATCCAGAAGAGTGTGACGCCAACCGACCATGACGCCAACCGGCTCAGCCGCGGCTGGCGCTCTCGAAAAATTCTTTCACCTTGGTGAAGAAGCCCTCGCTTTCCGGATGACCGTTCTTGTTGCCCATCTCAGCCTCGAACGCCTCCAGCAACTCTCGCTGCTTGCGGGTCAGGTTCTGCGGAGTCTCGACTGCGACCTGAACATACATGTCGCCGCGGACCGTCGAGCGCAGCGTCGAAAAACCTTTGCCCCGCAGACGGAACTGGTCGCCGGTCTGGGTACCGGCAGGCACCTTCATCTTGGCCCGTGAGCCGTCGATCACGGGCACCTCGACCTCGCCGCCGAGCGCCGCCTGGCTCATGCGCAGCGGCAGCCGGATCATCAGATTGGCTCCGTCGCGCTGGAAGATCTCGTGCGCACGAACGCCGACGCTGACGTAAAGGTCGCCGGCCGGCGCGCCGCCAGGCCCAGCCGCACCTTCACCGGACAGCCGTATCCGGGTGCCATCCTCGACGCCGGCGGGAATCGCCACCTCGAGCGTGCGTTCCCGCTGCACAGTGCCCTGGCCCTGGCAGACGCGGCAGGGATTGCTGATCACGCGTCCGGCGCCGCCGCAGGTCGGGCAGGTGCGCTCGACCATGAAGAAGCCCTGCTGCGCACGCACCTTGCCGGCGCCGTTGCAGGTGCCGCAGGTCAGGTTGGCCTTGGACTTGTCGGCCGATCCGGTGCCCTCGCAGGCCTCGCACGGGGCACGCGTCGGCACACGAAGGCTGACCTTGGCGCCCGAAAATGCCTCGGTCAGGTCGACCTCAACCTGCGCGCGGACATCCGATCCGGTGCGCTGGCCGCCCCCGCCGCGACGTCCGCCCATGAACTCGCCGAACATCTGGTCGAAGATGTCGCCCAACCCAGCGCCATCGGTGAAATTGAAGCCGCCGGCCTGCGGGCCACCCTGCTCGAACGCGGCATGGCCGAAGCGGTCGTAGGCGGCGCGCTTCTGATCGTCCTTCAAAACGTCGTAGGCCTCGCTCAATTCCTTGAATCGGGCCTCGGCTGCCTTGTTGTTCGGATTGCGATCGGGATGATGCTCCATCGCCAGCTTGCGATAGGCTTTCTTGAGGTCGTCCGCGCTGGCATCCCGCGCCACGCCGAGAATCGCATAATAATCCTGCTTCGCCATGTCAGCCCTACCACCCGGCACCCCGCCCCGGTCCGAAAGCAACGGGTGCGCTCAACGAAATCGCGCCCGCCTTCCTCAGAAGCGCGGGCGCGACGCTATCGTAACAGAAAAGCCAGCCCGATCAGGCAGACTTTTTCTTGTCGTCGACTTCCTCGAACTCGGCGTCGACCACCTTGTCGTCCGGCTTGCCGCCGGGCGCGTGGCCGCCTCCAGGCGGCGGAGCGCCGGCACCCGCCTGGCTAGCCTCCGCTTCCGCCTTGTACATCGCCTCGCCAATCTTCATCGCCGACTGGCTGAGCCGCTCGGTAGCGGTCTTGATCGCCTCGGCGTCAGTACCTTCGAGCGCCGACTTGGCTGCGGCAACCGCCGCTTCGGCTTCGCCCTTCTCCTGGGCGCCGACCTTGCCCTCGTTCTCGCGCAGGGTCTTCTCGACCTGATGCACGAGGCCCTCAGCCTGATTGCGGGCCTCGATCTGCTCGCGCCGCTGCTTGTCGGCGACCGCGTTGGACTCGGCCTCCTTCACCATGCGCTCGATTTCAGCTTCCGACAGCCCGCCCGAGGACTGGATGCGGATCTGTTGTTCCTTGCCGGTCGCCTTGTCCTTGGCCTGAACCGCGACGATGCCGTTGGCGTCGATGTCAAACGTGACCTCGATCTGCGGCGCGCCGCGTGGGGCGGGAGGGATGCCTTCCAGATTGAACTGGCCAAGGATCTTGTTGTCGGCAGCCAGCTCGCGCTCACCCTGGAAGACCTTGATGGTCACCGCGTTCTGGTTGTCGTCGGCGGTCGAGAACACCTGGCTCTTTTTGGTCGGGATCGTCGTGTTGCGCTCGATCAGCCGGGTGAACACGCCGCCCAGCGTCTCGATGCCGAGCGACAACGGAGTCACGTCGAGCAGCAGCACATCCTTGACGTCGCCCTTGAGCACCGCGCCTTGAACTGCCGCGCCGATCGCCACCACCTCGTCCGGGTTGACGTTGCGCGCCGGCTCACGGCCGAAGAACTGTTTTACGGCTTCAATCACCTTTGGCATCCGGGTCATACCGCCGACCAGGATAACCTCCTGGATTTCGGCCGCTGTCACACCGGCATCCTTTAGCGCGGCGCGACAAGGCTCCATGGTGCGGGCGACCAAGTCGTCAACCAGGCTTTCGAGCTTGGCGCGCGATAGCTTCATCACCAGATGCTTCGGCCCGGAGGCGTCGGCGGTGATAAACGGCAGGTTGATTTCAGTCTCTTTGGAGGAGGAAAGCTCGATCTTGGCCTTCTCCGCCGCTTCCTTGAGGCGTTGCAGGGCGAGCTTATCCTTGCGCAGGTCGATGCCCTGGTCGCGCTTGAACTCGTCCGCGAGGTACTCGATCACCCGCATGTCGAAATCCTCGCCGCCGAGGAACGTGTCGCCGTTGGTGGA
>JANXRT010000481.1 GCA_025356735.1 Acetobacteraceae bacterium
GTTGCTTGGCCTGCCGTTCCGCGAGGATAGCCGCCGGCCCGCGATGGCGGCGATGCCGCGCCGGATCGAACCCGTGCACGGCCGGCCGGTTGTGGTCGCCGGCGTGCTGCTGATCGCCGTCGCCGCGATCGGGCCGGTGACGGCTGCCGTGCTGGACCGATCCAGCCGGGACGGCATGGGCGGGGTCGCCGATGTGGTGCGGGACGGCGCCTGCGTGGTGCTGGCATCGAACGCCGCCGTTGCGCCGCCGTCGCGCCCGGACGCGGTCACCCGCCGGGTGCGCTGCGGCGACCAGGTGCTGCGCGTCAGCGTGGCGCGGTTTCCGTCCGGCACCGGGCCGGCGGTGCTGATCGCCGAGGAGCGGCGGCTGCTCGGCTACACGGCTGGCAGCGAGGTATCGCGCAGCTGGCTGCCCCAGCCTCCCGGCTCTCAGCCTTCCGGGCGGCCGATTTGGCGCCTGAATGAGGCCGAGGAGCCGGCGCGGACCGCGGTGACCTCGTTGTGGATCGACAGCCAACCGACGCAGATCGGCCTCTCGACGCGCGCCAGGCTGGCCTGGCGCAGCATCGTCGGCGGCGGCTCGTCGCCGGTGATGGTCGCGATCACGCCCGAGAACGATCGCTCCGAGCAGAGCCAGGCCGGCCGCGCTGAGGCGCGCACGGCAATCGACGCCTTCCTGCGCAGCCAGCCAAGCCTTGCCGCGGATCTTTCGAAACTGTCGAGCTAGCCATCCCCAGCTGACGGCACCGTCCGGCTTCGCCCATAAACGCCATTTCAAGGGTTCTCGACTTTGCGCAGAGTAGGTCTTGTCGGCGCCGGCTTTATTTCCCGCGTCCATGCCGAGGTCCTTGCCGGCGTCGCCGACGTCCGCACGGCCGCGATCATCGATCCCGATCGCGCCGCGGCTCAGCGCCTGGCGCGACAGTGGAAAGTCGAAAACGTTTTCGCCTCGGTAGAGGAGGCGCTGGCCGCCGATGCGATCGATTGCGCCCATGTGCTGGTGCCGCCCGACCTGCACGCGCGCGTGGCAATGCGCCTGATCGAGGCGGGCAAGCCGGTGCTGCTTGAAAAACCGGCCGCCGCCAGCGCGGCCGAGTGCGCTGTCCTGGCCGAGGCCGCCTTGCGCCATGGCGTTACCGTCGGGGTCAACCAGAACTTCGTCCACCACCCAGCCTTCGCGCGGCTGCGCAAGCTGCTGCACCGGGGCGAGCTTGGCCGCGCCAACCATGTGTCATGCGTCTATAACGTACCGCTGCGCCAGCTTGGGCTTGGGCAGTTCGGCCACTGGATGTTCCGCGAGCCGGTCAACATCCTGCTCGAGCAGGCGGTTCATCCGCTGTCGCAGCTCGCGGCGCTGGCCGGAACGTTCACGTCGATCCAGGCGATCGCCGGCCCGGCGATCGAGCTGGCGCCGGGCCGCGCCTTCCATTCCAGCGTTGATGCCCACCTCACCGGGACAGGCTTGCCGGCGCAGCTGCGCTTCGCCGTCGGTCAGTCGTTTCCGTTCTGGCAGGTCACCGTGGTCTGCGACGACGGCGTTGCGGTCGCCGACATCCTCGCCAACCGGGTCTTGACCTATCGGCGCACGCGCTGGCTGGAAACCATCGACGGCATGGCGTCGGGCAGCCGAAGCGCTGCCGAACTGCTGCGCCACAGCCTTGGCAACACGATCGATTATGGATTGTCGACGTTCAAGCTGAGGCCGCGCTCCGACGCGTTCTTCAGGAGCATGGCTGGCAGCATTTCGGCTTTTCACGCGGCGCTCAGTGCTGGCCTGTCGCCGGAGACCGACCTTGACTTCGGCGCCGGGCTGGTGCTCGCCTGCGAGACCATCCGTGACCAGGCCTTCGCGCCGGCTTGCGTGCCCGCGACGGTCGAGGCGAGGCCCCCGACATCGTACGACGTCGCTGTGCTGGGCGGCACCGGCTTCATCGGCACTCACGTGGTGCGGCGACTGGTCGCCGACGGGCTGCGGGTCTCGGTGATGGCGCGGTCGGTCGCCAGCCTGCCGGCGGTGTTCGCGGACCCTCTGGTGGCTGTTCATCGCGGCAGCATCGCCGATCCGGCGGCGGTCGCGCGCGCGATCGGCGATGCCCCGGTGGTGGTCAACCTGGCGCATGGCGGCGGCGGCGGCGATTTCGAGGAGATCCGGGCCGCCATGGTCGGCGGGGCCGAGACCGTGGCACGGGCCTGCCAGGCGGCCGGCGTCAGGCGGCTGATCCATGTCGGCTCGATCGCCTCGCTGTATCTCGGGCCCCAGTCCGGTTGCGTGACCGACGCGACGCAGGCCGACCCGGCGCCCGAGAAGCGCGCCGACTATGCCCGCGCCAAGGCGATCTGCGACCGCATGCTGCTCGACCTCCATGCCCGCGAGGGCCTGCCGGTGTGCATCCTGCGGCCGGGGCTGGTGGTCGGCGCCGGTGGCTCGCCGTTCCACAGCGGGCTTGGCTTCTACAACAACGAGCAGCACTGCATCGGCTGGAACGCTGGGCGCAACCCCCTGCCCTTCGTGCTGGTCGAGGATGTGGCGGAGGCGATCCGGCTCGCCTGCACCGCCGGGGGGCTTGAGGGCCGGACCTACAACCTGGTCGGCGACGTGCGGATGACGGCGCGCGACTATGTTTCCGCGGTCGGCCAGGCGTTGCGCCGGCCGTTGCGGTTCCATCCGCAGACCGCCACCCAGCTCTGGCTGGAGGACATGGGCAAATGGTCGGTCAAGCGGGCAACCGGGCGCAAGGTCGCGATGCCGACGCGATACGATTTCCTGTCGCGGGGCATGACCGCACGGTTCGACTGCTCGGCCGCCAAGCACGACCTCGGCTGGGTGCCGGTCGCCGAGCCGGCGCGCTTCCTGGAGCGTGCGGTCCAGGTCCACGCCGCCTGACGGAGCCGCGGCGATGAAACGCCTGAGCGTGCTGCACGTGTTCTCGACGTTCGCGGTCGGCGGGCCGCAGGTGCGCACGGCGG
>JANXRT010000512.1 GCA_025356735.1 Acetobacteraceae bacterium
CGGGCCCCCATGAATGCGGCGGTTTCGTGCGGTGCCGCCAGATAGCGTTGGCGAATGCCGGTGCGCTCGCGGATCCACTCGTCGGACGTATCGACGCGGGCCGCCAACTGGTCGTTGGTGACGCAGTTCTCGGGCAGGTAGGCACCCACGCCGGCGAGGATGGAACGGAGCGGCATGTTCAACCTATGGCAGAAGATGGGCGGTGTGCAGGATCGTCAGCCGGTCTTGGCGGCTTTGGCGTCCGCCGGATGGGTGATTTCGTGCAGGACCGGATCCTGCACGCGCGATGCCAGGATCGTCACCGGCGAAGCCATCGGGCTCACGGGCGTCAGTGCCGCTGGCCCGCCGATCTTCGCCAGGCCGTCGCGTATCTGGTCATTGAACCGGTGCACCACCATGTCCATCGCGACATCCAGCGCATGGGCGAAACCCTGCGCGTCGGCGCCGCCGTGGGATTTCACCACCATGCCGTTCAGCCCCAGCATCACGGCGCCGTTGTAGCGCCGCGGATCGAGCCATTCGCGCAGCCGGTCGAGCCCCGGCCGGGCCAGCAGGTAGGCCAGCTTGGCGGCGATGCCGCTGCTGAACACCTGGCGCAGCAGGTCGCCCATCAGCCGCAGCGCGCCCTCGCCGGTCTTCAGCGCGACGTTGCCGGTGAAACCGTCGGTGACGATGACATCGGTGGTGCCGGCGGCGATGTCGTGGCCCTCGACGAAGCCGTGAAACTGCGGCGCGATATGGCTGGCGCGTAGGATGTCAGCGGCCTCGCGCACCCGGTCGTCGCCCTTCAGCTCCTCGGAGCCGACATTGAGAAGGCCGATGGTCGGCGCCATCAGGCCGAGAACCGTGCGCGCGAAGACATCGCCCATCAGCGCGAACTCGACCAGATTGCGCGCGTCGCAGGTGACGTTGGCGCCGAGGTCGAGCATCACCACGTCGCCGCGCGCCGAGGGCGCGATTGCGGCCATCGCCGGCCGGTCGATGCCGGGCAGCGTCTTGATAAAGATCTTGGCCAGCGCGAGCAGCGCGCCGGTGTTGCCGGCCGAAACCACGCCGGCGGCTTCACCCGTCGCCACGGCGTCGATCGCCAGACGCATCGAGGCGCGGCGCATGCGCAAGGCGGCCGTCGGCTTGAGGTCGCTGCTGATCGCGTCCGGCGTATGGCGGACGGTGCAGGCGGCGGCGGCACGGGCATCGCACGCCAGCAACGGCGCAAGCACCGTTTCGTCGCCGACCAGCAGAAAGCGCGCCTGGGGGTGACGCTCGGCGGCGATGGAGACCCCGGCAATCACCATTCCCGGTGCGTCGTCGCCGCCCATCGCGTCGATCGCGAGCGTAAAGACCGGCGCGAGCGTGGCGGCCTGGGTCAAGCCCGGAACCACCCGGCCGTGCCCAAGGTCAGACCCGGACCGCGCCCTTCAGCGACTTGCCGGCGGCCACAACCTCACGGCCGTCATAATGGCCGCAATGGCTGCAGACATGGTGCGGCCGCTTCAGCTCGCCGCAGTTGCCGCATTCGGCATGAGCCTCGCCGGTCAGGGCCAGATGGCTGCGGCGCATGCCCGCCCGCGAGGGCGAGGTCTTTCTCTTGGGAACGGCCATGGCACTGTTTCCCTCCGGTCTGCGTGACGCCCGCGCGCCCGACGCGAACGGACGAGGCAGTCACAAGATGGCAATAACGCGAACCGGGGCGTCTAGCAGAGCGCCGCCACGCGGGCAAGAGAGTTTCGAGCCGGCGACACGTCCGCAAGCCGGCCGTCGTCAAGGCCGCTCGCCGTCGCAATCGACTATTGCCGCCGCAGCGAGGACAGGCCGGCGAACGGCGATGCCGGCACATCACGCGCCTTATCCGGCAGGACCGCCCCGGGTGCACGCGGATAGGGATCGAGGGCCAGCGCCAGCTGCTCGACCGCGGCCTCGCCGAGGTCGATGGCGGCGCCCGCATAGGCGATCTCGTCCTCGGACTCGGGGTCCGGATCGTCGCTCTCGCGGCCCTCGGGCACGAACCGGATGCGGAACGTCTCCTCGACCGTGGCGGTGAACGACTCCAGCGTCAGCACGCAGACCTGCGACACAACCGCCTTCAGGGCGCCGGAGGCCGCGATGCGCCCGCCGGGCAGCGGCTGGAGCTGGAACCGGCAGGCAAGGGAAGCGATGGCGGGCAGTCGCAGGCGGACGGCGACATCGGCGCATTCGGGGCCGGTCGCCTGGATTTCGACCTCATGGCCGTGCGGGCCGATGCGCTCGACGGCCAACGGCCGGTGCAACTCGGGTTCAGGACCGGCGCCGGCGGTGCCCTCGGATGGCGTCATCGGCAGGCCTGCTCAGGCGGCAGGAAATCGGCCTGGCCACGCAGCAGCGCCGCCAGCGGCTGGCCGGCAAGATGACGCTCCTCGGCGAAGGCCAGCCGGGTCAGGGCGCCGGCAGCCCCAGGCGGCGGCGGCTCGCCGCGCCAGACGTTCCTGGCCAACGCAGCCTCAAGCGCCGCCGGGTCGGCGGCATCCATCGCCTGCGCATAGACCGCGGCGCGGCCATGGAACCCCTCCCACATCGCGCGCACACGCCTGGCGATACCCATGTCGCCGACGCCCAACTCGCGCAGGTTAATGTCCATGTCGGCGAACATCGCATCGAAGATCGCCTGCGCCAGAGCCGGCCCGCCCGGCTCGGTGCCGAGCCGGCGGATCAGCAGGAAGGCATGCAGGCCGACGAGGTCGAACCGGCCATCAAGCGTGTCCGGCACGCCGACGGTGGTATAGAGGTAGGCGTCGCGCGCCGCGGCCACCGCGCAGCCGTAGAGCTGGAAGCCGGCGCGCTCATGGCGCGGTCGCGACAGGCCCAGGATGGAAGCCAACGAGGCCATGACGAACGCTCCGATTGACACGCGATGGGCGGCGTGAGACCCCACTGACATAGAGCTTGGGCCGGCGTGGTCAATCACCGTATTTTCCTGTCAGCAGACCATGGCTTTTTGAAATATAGGACGTGACGCTTGCAAAGGCTCCGGTTTTTGATCTGGCCCCAACCTGAACGCGCCCGCTCGGCGTGGCTCGCCTGTGCCCTGGCCGGCGCGCTGGCGATGGCGCCGATTGCCGGATGCAGCTTCTTCGAGGCGCCGGAGCAGCCGCGCGGCAACCGCGTCGATGCCGACCTGCTGCGCGAGTTGGTGCCCGGCACGTCGTCGCGCGCGGACGCCGCCGCGCTGCTCGGATCACCGACGGCGAAGGCGACGTTCGACGAGAACACCTGGATCTATATCGGGTCGATGACCCAGCTTCGCATCGCGCGCACCCAGAGCATCGTCAGCCAGGACGTGGTGGTGCTGAGCTTCGACAATGGCGGCATCCTGCGCAGCATCAAGCGGACCGACCTGGACGATGCCTACTCGGTCGGCATGGTCAGCCGGGCGACGCCGTCACCGGGCAACGATACCTCGTTCATGCAGCAGCTGTTCGGCAACGTCGGGCGGTTTTCGGCGGGCGCGCCGAGCCGATCCACCGGACCTTCAGGCGGCGCGCCGTCCCACTGAACTTCCGCCTGGTTCAGACAAAGCTGAAGTCCGAGGGGTGGAACGCCGCAGGGGCCACCCCCTGGATCAGCAGCGTGCTGGACGGATCAAGCTGGAGCAGCGTGCCCGAGCCCGACGGCTTCATCTGCGCCTGCACCGCGACGAAATCGGGAAAAGCGGCCTTGCTCAGCAGGACCAGATCCTGCGCCGGGTTGAAGCCGCTGATCGCGTGCGGCCCGGCGATGAAGCTGGCTAACTCGAACGTATCCGCCTCCGGGCTTGCCAGCAGGGTGTCGTTGCCCGAGGCGCCGGAGATGAACCGCATGCCGTCGGTGCCGATCAGGTGCCAGGCCGGACCCGGATTGTCGAGCACGCCGCCACCTATCACCTGAAACCCATCCATGTCCCAGATCGCCGGCGTGCCGTTGTCGTTCTGCAACAGGATATCGGAGCGGGCGTCGCCGTTGTAGTCGCCGGTGGCCTTGATGTGCCAGCTTGGGCCCAAATTCGGTAGGCTGGCATTGCTGGCCAGCGTCACCCCGTCCATCAGCCAGATCGCCGGCGTGCCGTTGTCGTTCTGCCACAGAATGTCGGACTTGCCGTCACCGTTGAAGTCGCCGGTGGCCTTGACGTGCCAGGTCGGACCCGGGTTGAAGAAGCCGCCGCTGGCCAGGATGTTGCCGCCGTCCAGTTCCCAGATCACCGGCGCGCCGTTGTCGTTCTGCCACAGGATGTCGGACCTGCCGTCACCGTTGAAGTCGCCGGTGGCCTTGATCTGCCAGCTCGGCCCGGGATTGAAGAAGCCGACGCTGGCCAAGATGTTACCGCCGTCCATCTCCCAGATTACCGGCGTGCCGTTGTCGTTCTGCCACAGGATGTCGGACTTGCCGTCGCCGTTGAAGTCGCCGGTGGCCTTGATGTGCCAGGTCGGACCCGGGTTGAAGAAGCCGAAGACGTTGACGACGCGGCTGCCGTCCATCCGCCAGATCGACGGCGCGCCGTTGTCGTTCTGCCAGAGGATGTCGGACTTGCCGTCGCCGTCGAAGTCGCCGGACGCCTTCATGTGCCAACTGGCGCCGACGCTGGCGAAGCCGGTGTTGGCGATCGTCGCGGTATCTGCCATCTGCCAGATCGAAGCCGCGCCGGTTTCATGCTGCCACAGGAAATCCGATTTGCCATCGCCATTGAAATCGGAGTGGACGCTGGCTCGTGGGGTCGGGATTGTAGGGATGGTTGCGGAGAGGGTGACGCGGCTGCCGGCGCCATTGGAGGCGAGCACGAAGCCTGCCGCGTAGCTGCCGATCAGGGTGACCGAGGCGACCACGCTGCTGCCGGCGAGCAGCGCCAGGATGCCCGCGCCGGCGGCGCCCGGGGTGTAGGACACTCCGCTTGCCTGTATGGCGAAGCCCAGCGTGTCGCCGAGCTGAAAGCCGCGGATCGGCGCTGCCAGCACGACGCCGGTGCCCAGGCTCAGACTCGCCTGCGCGTCGGCGAACACCACGTTGGTGCCCGTCGCGACGTTGCCGCCCAGCGTCACCGCCGCATTGCGGCCGAGCTGCAGCGTGCCGGCACCCGACAGCGCGCCGTTGATCGTCAGGGCGGCGCTGCTGACCGTGATCGAGCCGTCGTCGATGACGGCGCCGGTAAGCAAGGCATTCGTGGTCACCGCGACCGTTGCACCCGTGGCAATCGTCATCGTGCCGGCCGCGGTCACGCCGCCGCCGACCAGGATCGAGCCGGTCGCATCGACCGCGATCGAAGCGGTCGGGCCGCTGCCACCTGGCGTCTGGATCGTCAGCCCGCCGAGCTGCACTATGCCACCCGCCAGCGCTGCCAGCCCGGCATCGCCGACCCAGCCGCCGCGCACCGCGAGCCGCGAGCCCGTGCCTGAGACCCGCACCGAGCCTGCGGACGTCGCCAGCGTGCCGGCCACGTCGAGCACTGCACCGCTGGTCACCGACACCACGCCGGCGCTGTCGATCGTGCCGAGCGCGCCGGTGGCGCCCACCCCGCTCAGCGCCAGCGTGCCTTGCGTTAATACAAGGGAGGCCGCGGTCAGCGACGAGGCCACCGATATCAGTAGCGATCCGGGCGTCACGGCGCTGCCAAGCGTGATCGCTCCAGTGCTGTAGGCCCCGGCCAGGTTGACCGCGTTGGTCACCGACAGGCTTTTCGACGTGCCGCCGCCGGTGATCACCGTGACACCGCCATCCGCCGACCCGGCAATCGTCGCCAGCGACAGGTTGCCGGGCACCGAGGGTGCCGGATTGGCGCCCGAGGTCACATCCTGCCAGTTGCCTGAACCGCCCCACCACCCTGCCCCACCGCCGATCCAGGCATAGGTGTCGGTGCTCAGCGAGACGGCGCCGGCCGGTCGCAGCGTAACGCTGCTGGCGCCGCCGGCGGAGGCGAGCACGAAACCCGAGGCGTAGCTGCCGAGCAGGATGACCGAGGCGGCGAGGCGGCTGCCGGCGAACAGCGCCAAGGTGCCTGAGCCAGCTCCATCCGGGGTGTAGAGCAGGCGGCTGGCACTGGCGGCGAAGCCCAGCGTGTCGCCGAGCTGAAAGCCGCGGATCGGTGCTGCCAAGATGACGTCGGCGCCAAGCCGCAGGGTGGCCTGCGCGTCGGCGAACACGAGCCCAGTTTCGGCGGCGACGTTGCCGGCCAGCGTCACTACTGCATTGTGGCCGAGCTGCAGCGTGCCGCCACCTGACAGCGCGCCGTTGATTGTCAGCGCGCCGCCGCTGACCGTGAGCGCGCCATTGTCGAGCACGGTGCCGGTGAGCGCGGCATCCGTCATCACCGCGACAGTCGCACCGGCCGCAATCGTCAGTGTGCCAGCCGCAGCCACGCCGCCGCCGACCAGGATCGAGGCAGTGGCATCGACCACGACGGAGACCGTCTGCCCGCTGCCGCTGGACGGCGCCTGGATCGTCAGCCCACCCAGCTGCACCATGCCGCCGACCAACGCCGACAGGCCTGCATCGCTGAGATAGGCGTCGCGCACCGCAAGCCGCGAGCCCGTGCCCGAAACCAGCACAGAGCCGGACGAAGTCGCGAGCGCGCCCGCCACGGTCAGCGTGGCGCCGGCGGTCACCGAAATCACGCCGGCGCTGTCGATCGTGCCGAGCGCGCCGGTGGCGCCCGCCCCGCTCAGCGTCAGCGCGCCCTGTGTCAGCGAAAGCGACGCGGCCGTTAGGGATGAAGCCGCCGCTACCAGCAGCGATCCTGCCACTGCTCCGCCAATCGACAGGCTGCCGGTGCTGTAGGCACCGACCAGGTTGACCGCGTTGATTACCGCCAGGCTCTTCGAAGTGCCGCCGCCGGTGATCACCGTGCCGCTGCCATCTGATAACCCGGCAATCGTCACCGGCGACAGGCCGCCGGGTACTGACGCCGCCGGGTTGGCGCCGGAAGTCACATCCTGCCAGTTGCCTGAACCGCCCCACCACCCTGCCGCACCGCCGATCCAGCGATAGGCGTCGGTGCTCACCGAAACAACGCCGGCGAGCCGCAGCGTGACGCTGCTGTTGGCGCCGGTGGAGGTGAGCACAAACCCACTCGCATAGCTGCCGAGCAGGCTGACCGAAGCGGCGAGGCTGTTGCCAGCGAACAGCGCCAGGGTACCTGAGCCAGCTCCATCCGGGGTGTAGAGCAGGCGCGTGGCTCCGGTCGCAAAGGCCAGTGTGTCGCCGAGCTGAAAGCCGCGGATTGGCGCTGCCACTACGACGCCGGTGCCCAGGCTCAGACTCGCCTGCGCGTCGGCGAATACCACGTTGGTGCCCGCCGCGACGTTGCCGCCCAGCGTCACCGCCGCATCGCGGCCGAGCTGCAGCGTGCCGGCACCCGACAACGCGCCGTTGATCGTCAGCGCGGCGCCGCTAACCAGGATCGCGCCGTCGTCGATGAGGGCGCCGGTGAGCGAGGCGTCGGTTGTCACCGTGACCGTTGTCCCGACGGTAATCGTCAGCGTGCCGGCAGTGGCGGCGCCCGCGCCGACGCCGACCAGGATTGAGCCGGTGGCATCGACCGCGATCGAAGCGGGCGGGCCACGGCCGGCCGGCGCCTCGATCGTCAGCCCACCGAGCTGCACGACCGCGCCGGCCAGCGCTGCCAGGCCAGCATCGCCGGTATAGATGTCGCGCACCGCAAGCCGCGAGCCGGTGCCCGAGACCCGCACCGAGCCGGCCGAGGTCGCGAGCCCCCCGGCCACGCTCAGCGTGGCGGCGCCGGTGACCGACACCGCGCCCGCGCTGTCGATCGTGCCGAACGCGCCAGTGGCGCCCGCCCCGCCCAGCGTCAGCGTGCCCTGCGTTAACACCAGGGAAGCCGCGGTCAGCGATGTTCCGGCGGTAACCGCAAGGCTACCCAATGAACCGGAATTGGCAGCCGTACGCTCGCCGACCTTGATCGCGCCGGCGACCGCAAGCGACGCCGCCATGCCGCCCAACGTTAGCGAACCCTGCGTCAACAGCAGAGAACTCGCAGTCAACGACGATGCCGCCGATATCAGCAGTGATCCCGAAGCCGCCGAACTGCCGATCGCGGCATTGCCAGTGGTGTAATCCCCAACAAGATCGACGTTGGCTGACAGCGTCAGGGAGGCCGAGACGCCACCGCCACCGATTACCGTGTAGCCAGTACCCGGTGCACCGGCGATCGTCACCGGCGTCAAGCTGCCTGGCACGGATCTCGCCGGGTTTGTCGCCGATGTCACATCCTTCCAGTTACCCACGGCACCCCAGGAAACGCCGACCGCACCGGTCCAGGCGAAAACATCCGAATTGAGTGAAACGGCACCCGCGCCCCCGGTCACGGCGGCGATCAGGCTAACGGTGCTGACGCCGCCGGTTGCGGGTGCAAGGCTGAAGCTACCGGGCAGGTAGTTGCCGACAAGGTTGACCGAGGCGGCGACGGAGGTGCCGGCGAGCAGCGTCAGGATGCCCGAGCCGGCGCCTTCCGGGGTGTAGAACACGCTGCTGGCGGTGACGGCGAAGCTCAACGTGTCGCCCAGCTGAAAGCCGCGCACCGCTGCCGCCAGGGTGACCCCGGCGCCGAGCCGCAAGCTTGCCTGCGCGTCGGCGAAGACGACGCCCAGGCCAGCCGCGACGTTGCCGCCCAGCGTCACCGCCGCGCCATGGCCGAGCTGCAGCGTGCCGGCACCCGACAGCGCGCCGTTGATCGTGAGCTGGCCGCCGCTGACCGCGATCGCGCCGTTATCGACGACGGCGCCGGTGAGCGAGGCATCCGTCGTCACCGCGACTGTCGCGCCGGACACGATCGTCAGCGTACCGACGGCGGCACCGCCGCCGACAACGCCCTCGCCGACCAGGATCGAGCCGGTCGCATCAACCACGACCGAGGCTGCCTGGCCGATGCCGCCCGCGCTGCTGGCGGGTGCTGCGATCGTCAGCCCTCCGAGCTGCACCACGCCGCCGGCACGCGCCGCCAGGCTGACGTTGCCGAGATAGGCCGGCGCGTAGGCGCTGAAGCCGGCGGTGAAGCCGCGCGCCACGCTCAACCGCGAGCCCGCACCCGAAACCACCACCGAACCGGTCATCGCGCTGAGCGCGCCGGCGACGCTCAGCACGGCACCGCCGGTCACCGAGATCACGCCGGCGCTGTCGATGTAGCCCGACGAACCCGCGACATAGTCGATACCGGCCGCACCCAGGCTGACCGCACCGGCGATGGTGGCGCTGGCGCCCGCCCCGCTTAGCGTCAGCGAGCCTTGCGTCAGCGCGAGCGAAGAAGCCGTCAAAGTGCCACCAGCGCTCACCGCAACGCTGGCCGAGGCACCCGGATCGAACGCCATCAGCGGCCCGATCGCGCTGCCCGCCTGCATGCCGAGCGTGATCGCGCCGCTTACCGCGAGCGTGGCACCCGGCCCGCTCAGCGCCACCGCGCCGTCGGTCAGCGCCAACGAGGCAGCGTTCAGCGAGGAGGCCGCCGAGATGAGCAGCGAGCCGGACGCGTAGCCGTAGCTGCCGAATATCGCCGTCGGCACCGCCCAGCTGCAGATCGACGCCGCGCCGGTCGCGTAGGCGCCGACCAGATCGACCGAGTTGCTCAGCGACAGGCTGGCCGACACGCCGCCGCCCGATACCACCGTGTAGCCCAACCCCGATCCCGCAATCATCACCGGCGTCAGCACGCCCGGCACAAACAGCGCCGGATCAGCGCCCGAACTTACGTCCTGCCAGTTTGCCGAAGAACCCCACTGCCCGCTCGATACGCCGAGCCAGAGGTAGGCGTCAGCGTTGGAGGAGGTCGTGTTGCCGCCGGCAGAAACAGTCGCCAGCAGGCTGACGGTGCTACCGCCGCCGGTTGCGGGTGCGAGGCCGAAGCTGGCGGGCAGGTAGTTGCCGATCAGGCTGACGGAGGCGACGACGTTGCTGCCGGCGAGCAGGGTCAAGGTGCCCGAGCCGCCGGCGCCCGAGGTATAGAACACGCTAGAAGCGTGGGCGGCGAAGCCCAGCGTGTCGCCCATCTGAAAGCCGCGGATCGGCGCGGCCAGCACGATGCCGGCGCCGAGCCGCAGGCTCGCTTGCGCGTCGGTGAACACCACTCCGATGCTTGCCGCGACGTTGCCGCCCAGCGTCACCGCTGCCGCGTGGCCGAGCTGCACGGTGCCGCTGCCCGACAGCGTGCCGTTGATTGTCAGCGCAGCGCCGCTGACGGTGATCGCGCCGTTGTCGACCAAGACGCCGGTGAGCAAGGCATCGGTGGTAATCGCGACCGTATTGGCGGCAGCGATGGTCAGCGTGCCAGCCGCCGCGATCCCGCCGCCAACCAGGATCGAGCCGGTGGCATCGACCGCGACCGAGGCCGCCTGGCCAATGCTGCCGGCGCTGCTGGCCGGCGCCTGGATCGTCAGCCCACCGAGCTGCACCACGCCGCCCGCGCGCGCCGCCAGGCTGACGTTGCCGAGATAAACCGGCGCGTAGGCGCTCAGACCAGCGGTGAAACCCCGCGCCACCGTCAGCCGCGAGCCGGCACCCGAAACCACCACCGAGCCGGTCAGCGTGCTCAGCGCGCCGGCGAGGCTCAGCGTGGCGCCGCCGGTCACCGAGATCACGCCGGCGCTGTCGATGTAGCCCGACGAACCCGCGACATAGTCGACACCGGCCGCGCCCAGGCTGACCGCACCGGCGATCACCCCGCTCGCCCCTGCCCCGCTCAGCGTCAGCGCGCCTTGCGTCAGGATCAGCGAGCCTGCCGTCAGCGTGGTGCCGGCGCCAACCGCCAGGCTGGCCGAGGCACCCGGATCGAACGCCATCAGCGGCCCGATCGCGCTGCCCGCCTGCATGCCGAGCGTGATCGCGCCGCTTACCGCGAGCGTGGCACCCGGCCCGCTCA
>JANXRT010000513.1 GCA_025356735.1 Acetobacteraceae bacterium
CAGCAGCGAGATCCGGGAATCGCGCACCAGGTTGCGCAGCGTGTCGATGCGGTTGTTGCCGCGCCGGTCCGGCAGCTGCACGGTCCGGTGATCGACGACGCGCACGAAGCCCGCGGGATCGCCCCTCGGCGTGCAATCCAGACCCTCGGGTCCGCTTGTCGCCACGACGACGAACGGCGATGCCTCGATGAATTGGCGGTAGTGGTCGGAAATGTGGCCAAGCTCCTTGATCACCGCGGCCCCGGCGGGCTGGCCGTAGATCGCGTCGAGTTCGGCTTCGGTGGTGATGAGGTGCGACATCTTTCTCTCCGACCCGTTGACGGCCTGAGACTCCGCGTTCGCGACGCGTTCGGCAAGGCTTGATTCTGCGCTGCGCCCTTGACGAGTCCATGGCCCGGCGCCACCACAGAGGGATGAGTGAAAACCCCTTCTTCGAGGCCTGGTCCACCCCGTTCGGGGCGCCGCCGTTCGATCGCATCCGCCCCGAGCATTACGGCCCCGCCTTCGATGCCGGCATGCGCGCCCATCTCGATGAGATCGAGGCGATCGCCGACGATCCGAGGCCGCCCGATTTCGAGAACACGATCGTCGCGATGGAACGCGCCGGCCGGCTGCTGACCGACGTCGGCAGCGTGTTCTTCAATCTCGCGGCGAGCGAGGGCAGCGAGACGCTGCGTGCGATCGAGCGGGACTACGCGCCGAAACTGGCCGAGCATGGCAGCCGGGTGGCGCTGCATGAGGGCATCTTCGCCCGTGTCGGAAAACTTTACGCCACGCGCGAGGCTTTGAACCTGGAACCTGACCAGCTTCGGCTGCTGGAACGCGCCTATCTCGGGTTCGTGCGCGCCGGCGCGGCGCTGGCGCCCGAGGCCAGGCGGCGCATGGCCGAAATCTCGACGCGGCTCGCCACCCTGCACACGCAGTTCGGCCAGAACGTGCTGCACGACGAGCGCGAATGGTTCTTGCCTCTTGGCCCGGCGGACCTTGCCGGCCTACCGGACTTCGTTCGTGCCAGCGCTGCGGATGCGGCGGTCGAGCGTGGCCTGACCGGCCATGTCGTGACCCTGTCGCGCTCGCTGATCGAGCCGTTCCTGACCTTCTCCAGCCGCCGCGAGCTGCGCCAGGCCGCCCATGCGGCGTGGATTGCCCGTGGCGAGCATCCGGGGCCCCAGGACAACACCCGGCTGATCCCGGAAATCCTCGCCTTGCGGGCCGAGCGCGCCCATCTGCTCGGTTTTTCCAGCTACGCCGATTTTCGCCTCGCCGACACCATGGCCGCGACCCGGACCGCCGTCGCTGGCCTTACCGACGAGGTATGGAAGGCCGGGTTGAACCGGGCGCTGGAGGAACGCGACCGGCTGCAGGCCAACGCCCACGCCGATGGCCTGAATGGCAAGTTGGAAGCCTGGGACTGGCTGCATTATGCCGAGCGCGTGCGTCAGGCCGAGTACGCGATCGACGCCGCCGAAATCAAACCCTACTTCGCTTTCGAGAACATCCAGCAGGCGGCGTTCGACACCGCCGGCCGGCTGTTCGGTCTCGAATTCGTCGAGCAGGCGGATGTTTCGACGTATCATCCGGATGTCCGCGCCTACGACGTGCGACAGGATCAAAGACATGTCGGGTTGTTCCTGTCCGATCCGTTCGCGCGCGCCGACAAGCGTTCGGGCGCCTGGATGAGCAGTTTCCGCGACCAGCAGAACGTCGATGGGCCGGTGACTCCGATCATCGTCAACAACAACAACTTCGCCAAATCTACGCCGGCGCTGCTGAGCTTTGACGACGCCGAGACGCTGTTCCACGAGTTCGGCCACGCGCTGCACGGGCTGCTGAGCGCGGTTCGCTATCCTTCGCAGTCGGGCACCTCGGTGCGGCGCGACTTCGTGGAATTTCCCTCGCAGATCTTCGAGCACTGGATCGCGGCGCCCGAAATTCTGGCGCGCTATGCGAGGCATCACGAGACCGACGAGCCGATCCCGGCGGCGCTGGTCGAACGGCTGCTGGCGGCGCGCAACTTCAACCAGGGTTTCGCCACGGTGGAATACACCGCCGCCGCGATGCTCGACATGGCGATGCACGCCCATCCCGATCCCGCCGCCATGGATGTGGCGGCGTTCGAGCGCAAGACGCTGGCCGCCATCGGCATCCCGTCGGAAATCGGCGTGCGCCACCGCCCTGCTCATTTCCAGCATTTGTTTTCCGGTGGCGGCTATGCTGCCGGCTACTATTCCTACCTGTGGGCCGAGGTGCTGGAAGCCGACGGATTCGCGGCCTACGAGCAGGCCGGCGACCTGTTCGACCCGGCGATCGCTTCGCGTCTGCGCACCCTGCTGGCCTCGGGCGACATGAAGGACCCGATGGAGCTTTATCTTCAGTTTCGCGGCCATCTGCCGCGCACCGACGCGCTGCTGCGCCAACGCGGACTGAACTGAGCATGGACATTGAGAACCCAGGCGCGCTGACGGCGATCGAACGGCCGCTTGGCAGCGACGGCTACGTTTTCGTCCACGCCGACGAGATGCGCCCAATTCTGGAGCGCGCCGGCCTGGCCGACTGGCAGGGCTTCGCCGCAAGCTGGAACGACCTCGGCCGGGACGGCTACATGGCCGATGGCGGACGCTACCGTCAGCGCCGCCACGCCGCCTTCTCGGTCGGCGCGACCATCCGGCGCAAGCCGCACCAGCCGCATTACCAAAGCCGCGACTACAACGCCCTGAACGGCGGCATCGCGCGGTGGTTCGATCCGGTCACCGACGCGATCGCCGTGCACCCGGCGATGACCGCGATCATTTCGACATGCGCCGCCTTATTCGACCGAACGACGCCAAAGACGATCCGGCCGCCAAGCTGGCATGTCGAGGTGCACCAGTTCCGCATCGAGCCGGTCGACGGACGCGCCGGCAAGCCGACGCCCGAGGGCATGCACCGCGATGGCGTCGATTGGGTGCTGGTGCTGCTGGTCAGCCGGCAGAACATCGCCAGTGGAGTGACCAGCATCCACGATGCGCAACGCAGGCCGGTTGGTGAGTTCACCCTGACCGAGCCGATGGATGCGGCCTTCGTCGATGATGACCGGGTGTATCACGGCGTCACCGCGATCGAGCCTGAAAACCCGGACAAGCCGGCGTTCCGCGATGTTTTGGTGGTGACGTTCCGCCACGAATAGAAGCTGCTTCAAGGAAAGACCAAGTTGGCATCGAAGTTTTTGTTGGCTGACGCCTTCATTCTCGCCTTGCTGTCTGGGAATGTGCAAGCCGCTCAGCCCTACGGCGACTGGCGCGACGACCGGCCCGGCGTCAGCCACCGCGTAGCACCCGAAGATCTCCCGGCGCCGTACTCCACCGCCTCGAAAAGCAACGGCCCGGACCTCGTCGGGCGCCCGGCCGGCGCTTGGCCGTCGGTGCCGCCGGGCTTCACGGCAAAGCCGTTCGCGACCGGGCTGCAGGTGCCGCGCGTGCTGCGGGTGGCGCCCAACGGCGACATCTTCCTGGCTGAGACTGGTGCCGACCGCGTGCTCGTGCTGCGCGCCCCAGATGGTGCCGATCGCCCGGCGCAATCCGCCGTGTTCGCCTCGGGCCTGACGCAGCCGTTCGGCATCGCCTTCTACCCGCCCGGACCCCGCCCGAAATACGTCTATGTCGCCGCCACCGACCGGCTGGTGCGCTATCCCTACGCACCGGGTGCGATGACCGCGCAGGGACCGGCGGAGACGATCGTGGCCAACCTGCCGACGGGGGGACATTCGACGCGCGACATCGCGGTGTCGCCCGACGGTGCGCATCTGTTCCTGTCGATCGGCTCGGCATCCAACATCGCGACCGGCATGCCGCGGCTCGGCGCCGAGGCGTTGCGCGTGCAGGAGGCGGCGCATGGCATCGGCTCGGCCTGGGGCTCCGAGCAGAACCGCGCCGTGGTGCTGCAGCTCGATCCCGATGGCCGCAACCTGCGCCCGTTTGCCACCGGGCTGCGCAACTGCGTCGGCGAGGCGATCGCGCCCAGCGGCGAGCTGTGGTGTGCGACCAACGAGCGCGACGGGCTGGGCGACGACCTGCCGCCGGATTACGCGACCAGGGTGCGGGCCGGCGGCTTCTATGGCTGGCCGTGGTTCTATATCGGCGCCCATCCGGACCCCCGCCACGCCGATGAGCGCCCAGACCTGGCGGAAGCGGTCATCGTGCCTGACGTGTTGCTGGCGCCGCATTCGGCCCCGCTCGGCATTGCCTTCTATGACAGCGCCATGTTCCCGGCGGATTACCGCGGCGATGCCTTCGTCACCCTGCACGGCTCCTGGAACCGTGGCGTGCGGACCGGCTATAAGGTGGTCCGGCTGCGCTTCGCGGGCAGCCGGCCGACCGGCGGCTACGAGGATTTTCTGACCGGGTTCGTGGCCGACGCCGACAGCGTCTGGGGTCGGCCGGTCGGCGTCGCGGTCGCGCATGATGGCGCGTTGCTAGTCAGCGAGGATGGCGGGGGAACGATCTGGCGGATCTCACACTAGCGTTTCGCGCCCTTACGGATGCGCTCCGGGGCGCTACCCGGCGGGGTTTGGGGGCAGAGCCCCAACCTTCCGGCTTCTACACCGCGGCACCGGCACCAATCGGCAGCGAGCCACCAAACTGCCGCACAGGCGGCCGGCTGTCACGCAGATGGGAGAGATGTCCCGAAATTCGCCTTGCGGCAAAGCCGGCGCCGTAGATGAACCGCATGGAGGGGCCGAACGTCGCGGCACTCAGGTAGCCGGCGAAATAGAGACCGCGCACCGAGGCCTCGAACGAGCGGTTAAGCACCGGCGTGCCGTCGATCGACCTAAGACCATGTTGCAACGGATCGAGGAACGACAGCAGGCGGGTATCCGAACGGTAGCCGGTCGCGGCGATGACGTGATCGGCGACGAGCTCGATGTCGCCGGCGTCCGATGCGACCGAAAGCCTGGCCTCGGCGCCATCGTCCTGAACTTGGCAGAGCCGGCCGGTAAGGATCGGCACCACGCCCTCGACCCGGTTCTTGGTCCAGCCCGAGCCCGCCGGACCGAAGGCGCTGTAGGCCTTGTCGTGCCGCACCGCCTGCGACAGGTAGCTGAACCCATACGGCATCTCGGACCAGAACCAGGTCCGCCACCCGGGGCCCAGGCCGAAGTTCGGACGGCGGATGCGCTGCCATGTGCTGCGCCGGACGTTCGGCTGATCCTCGTTGTCGGGATCGTACCAGTGGATCGGCCGGCGGGCGAGCAGAGTCACCCGGGCTCCCGCCTCGTTCAACAGGGCTGCGAGCTCGCAGGCCGACTGGCCTCCGCCGACCACGACGACGCGGCGCCCCTGAAACTTCGCGAGGTCGTGATGGGCTGAACTATGCGACAGCAGCGAAGCGGGCAGGCCAGCGAGGATGTCTGGAATGTGCCGCAATGCGAGCAGCCCGACCGCGACCACCACCTTGCGTGCCGCCAGGCTTTCGCCGGTATCGAGCTTGACGTCGAAGCCATCGCCTTGCCGGGCGACTTCGAGGATTTCAGCTTCCTCGACCTCGCCGACCTGACGGCGCTGGAACTCGTGGCCGTATTCGACCAGGGTCTGGGCCGGGACCCGATGGCCGATATGCGAGTAGTCGTTCCGCCCGGTGTCGCGGTAGAACTGCTGCAGCGGATAGCCATCGCCCGGAGAGGCGAAGCTGCTGGCGAAGGCGTCGGATTTGAGGGTCATGCCTTTGGGCGCATGCTCCTGCCACATCGACATCGGCCTGCCGAACACCCGGCACGGAATGCGGAAGTGGCGCAGGTGGGCTGCAACGGACAGGCCGTAAGGTCCCGCACCGATCACGACGACTTCAGTCAACGGAGTTCTCCTGGTCAAGACGCGGCTTCAATCACGGTCGGCGGTGTCCTGTTCCAGGATCATTCTTCGAACCTTAACCTATATTAGTCTGCGAATTCAGGCAGGGAATTGAGCCAAACGATCCAGGTTTGATCCGGTTCGGAGCCGCTACCACAGAACTGCAACCTGACTGTCATGGTACCGTCATCCACATCTGGTATCGCACCATCTGCTATCGCAGCGGCGCAACGTGGAGGAACTTGCGATGACCGATCCGACGATGGCGCCGTTCTCGGTCACCCGCCGCCAGGCAATTTCTGGCGCCGCCGGCCTGGCGCTGGCCGGCGGGATGCGCGCAGCACAGGCCCAGGCGCCGCAATCTTCGGGTGACATCGCGCACGGCATCGTGTTTGAGGATACTGACGGCTCGTTCAGGCGCGGCGCCGACAGCCGTGGTATCGCCGAAGTCATGGTCTCGAACGGACGGGACGTGGTGAAGACGGATGCCGATGGGCGTTGGAGCCTTGCGGTGGCGCCCGGTGACGCGGTGTTCGTGATCAAGCCGGCCGGCTACATGACCCCCGTAGATCCGACGACGCAGCTGCCGCGGTTCTCCTACCTGCATGTTCCCGATGGCACGCCGGCGACGCTCAGCTTCCGCTTCGCCGGCATCAAGCCGACCGGCGCGCTGCCGGAGAGCATCGATTTTCCGTTGCGGCGCCAGGACGAGCCTGCAACGTTCAACGCCGTCCTGTTCACCGACCCGCAGCCCGAGAGCCTGGCCGAGGTCGGCTACATCCGCGACGACGTGGTGAGCGCCACCGCCGGCGTCGATGCGGCGTTCGGCATCACCCATGGCGACGTGATGTTCGACGACCTGTCCTATTACGGCCGCTACAACCGCATCGTCGGCACCGTCGGGCTGCCCTGGTACAACTGCTGCGGCAACCACGACATGAACCTCGAAGCGCCCGACGACACGCATTCGCGCGAGACCTTCAAACGCATCTTCGGCGCTCGCCACAGCGCTTTCCAGTATGGCAAGGCCACGGTGCTGCTGCTCGACAACGTGGAATATCTGGGCACCGACTCCGCCAAGGCGAACGGCTACGGCAAGTATCGCGGCCATTTCGGCGAGCGCCAACTGGCGTTCGTGCGCAACGTGCTGGCCAACGTGCCGCGCGACGACCTGGTGGTGATCTCCCACCACATCCCGCTGCGCACCCTCGCCGGCACCGAGCCGGGGACCGCCAACACCGACACGCGCGAGTTCCTGGCGGCGATCTCGAGCCACCCCAACACGGTCAGCTTCAGCGGCCACACCCACACCAACGAGCATCACTACCTGGGTGCCGCGGACGGCTACACCGGCGGCGGCACCCACCACCACCACGTGCTGGCGGCGGTTTCCGGCAGCTGGTGGAGCGGCCCGTTCGACGAGCGCGGCATCCCAGTGGCGCTCGAAAGCGACGGCAGCCCAAACGGCTTTCACATCCTCGGCGTCCATGGCAACCGCTACACCACGACCCTCGTGCCGGCGCGCGATCCGCAGCGGTCGCAGCTGCGCCTCGTGCTCGACAGCCAGGTGCACCGCGACGGCCCCGAGGTGCTGAAGGACTTCCACCCCGGCGCACTGCTCGGCGGACCGATCGCCCAGGCGGCGGCTGGCTCGACCCGTCTGGTGGCCAACCTGTTCGATGGGGGCCCG